>JBFWWA010000062.1:0-12602 GCA_050246455.1 Planctomycetaceae bacterium | reverse complement strand
GGCTTACCCTCGATCCGACCGGCAATTTGCCGGAATTCCGGATCATGGCGTGGTGTCCCGGCTAGCCCTCAATTAGCTTGAGAACCCTGGCTTTAAGAACCTGCTGATGGAGTTTTCGATGAACAAACCGGTTCTGCGCGTCCGGCGGCCCCGACGGCTCTGGCTCTGGATCACGCTGGCATTGATCGCCTCCGGGTCGGAACTGCGGAGCGCGGAACGGGCCATTGAAGTTCGCTTTTCTCCCACCGTACACGACAGGCCGTTCACGGGCCGCGTGTATGTGTTCTTCAGCCGGACGAAAGTCCAGGAGCCACGTCTGGGACCGGATTGGTTCTTTCCGGAGCCGTTCATTGCGCGCGACGTCAAAGAGTGGAAGCCGGGGGAGCCTCTGGTATTTTCGAACGAGCTCTCCGATGAAGTCCTCGGATTCCCGGTGCCGTTTGCGAAGATGTCGATCGAGCGGAACCGCGCGCAGGCCGTTGTGCGTTTCAATCCTCTCGCGCGCGAGGTCGGAGTCGGCCCGGGCAACGGTTTCAGCGCGCCGATCACTCTGGCGAAGCCCAAGGAAGGTCAGCCGCCGCAAGAGCGCGTCACGCTTCTCGTCGACCAAAAAGTCGTCGAGCGTCCGTTCCCGGAAGAACGCTGGTGCAAGCTGCTGCGGGTGAAGTCGGCGATGCTCAGCAAATTCCACGGCCGCGATGTCTACCTTCAGGGAGCGGTGACACTTCCCGCAAGCTACTTCAAAGAGACGAACCGCCGCTATCCGACGATCTTCAACATCCCCGGGTTCGGCGGCACGCATCGGCAAGGGTATTCCAGCTCGCCGGTCGAGGAGCGGAATCCGAGCGGCGTCGAGTTCCTGCGCGTCGTGCTCGATCCGAGCTGCCCGCTGGGGCATCACGTCTTTGCGGATTCCGATAACAACGGCCCCGTCGGCACCGCGTTCGTCGAAGAATTCCTGCCCGAGTTCGACAAGCAGTATCGCAGCGTCGCCGATCCGCGCGCCCGTTTTCTCACCGGGCACTCGTCCGGCGGTTGGGGCAGCCTCTGGCTGCAAGTGAGTCAACCCGATCATTTCGGCGGAACCTGGAGCACCGCTCCCGATCCGGTCGACTTCCGCGACTTCCAGCGGATTGATCTGTATGCCCCGAACCAGAACATGTACGTCGATCCGGCGGGGAAGGCGCGTCCGCTCGCGCGGCATGGCGACGAGGTTCTGCTCACTTATCGCAATTTCGCCGATATGGAATGGGTCCTCGGTCCCGGCGGCCAGCTTCACAGTTTCGAAGCGGTCTTCAGCCGCCGCGGCAGCGACGGTCGTCCCGCGCTGCTCTGGGACCGGAAGACCGGCGCGGTGAATCCGGAAGTGGCGAAGTCGTGGGAGCGATACGACATCCGCCTTGTTCTGGAAAGAAACTGGAAGACGCTCGGATCAAAGCTCGCCGGAAAGCTCCACATCCATACCGGGAGCATCGACACGTTTTATCTGGAAGGAGCGGTCGCGCTGCTGAAGAAGTCACTCGAGCAGCTTGGAAGCGACGCGGTCGTCGAAATCCATCCCGGCGAAGATCACAGCTCATTGATGACGCCGATGCTCATGCATCAGATCACCAGCGAAATGGCCGCGAGGTTCGCCGTCGCGTTTCCCGATCAGGTGAAGAAGCCCGCGGTGAAAGAGAGCAAAGTGAAGGTGAAGTGATCTCGTTTTCGGCAGACATTCCGGGACATAACGACCTCCCTGCGGGCGACCTGTTCCCCAGAAACGCATGCCGGAGCACAGACATTCCTGTCTGTGCCGATCGGCCATCGACTCGCAAAGTGCACAGATAAAACTGTCTGTGTTCCGAAATGAACGGAAATGGATGGATCCGGGGCACGGCCACCCAGCCGTACTCTTTCATTGCAGATTGCCGGGTGCGCGCAGGATAATCGAAAGTCCGGTTCGTTCACTCTTCAAGCCGCGGGCGGTGCATGTCGGCAATTCTCGATCGCGAAGAATACATCGAGCAGGCGTACGCCTTTCGCTCTTACCGGGAGCGACTGGAGAGCAACGTCCCCGCGCAGGAGATTCTCGCGACAATCGGCGAGGAGGTTCTGACGACGACGAAGCTTCCGCTCGCACTCTCGTTTCTCAAAGGGGAGATTCTGCTCACGGGCAAGGTGAGCGACGGGATGAAGCGACTGTCGCATTACTTCACGCCGTTTCAGTCGTACATCATGGCGCGCGCGGAGGAAGAGCGGTCGCGCTTCGATCAGAAGACGGCGCTGCTGATTCTCGAACGGCAGGCGCAGTACATGGCCGCAAATCCAATTCCCGCCGGTCTGTTCGTCTTTCAATTCGAGTGCGTTGCGCGGAATCGCCTCGGCTATCACCTCGGAATGAAAGCAATTGCCGAAGACCCGCTCTACGACTCCAACTGGCATGACTGGATACTGAAAACACGGAATCGCCTCGGCTCGACCGACTTCGCGGATCTGATCTACTACCGCTCGGAGCATTACGTCAACGAACGGAAACGGCGCACGCGCAAGGGGCGCGAGAAGCCGTCGTTCCCGATTCTCTTTGGTGTCGATGAGGGGCGCATCGCGAAAGCGAATCGCGGGAAGGATCCCCTCTTCATGTTCTCGGCGCTGCAGCGGCATCTGGGGCACCCGGCAGTTCCCCGCGCCCGCCCCGCCGCGTCTGCTCCGCCGATTCATCCGGCGCTCGAGCAACGGCTGCAGCGGATTGAAGCGAAGCTCAAGATCATGGAATCGGAAATCAAGGACGAGTTCGATCTGAGCGAGTTCTACATCAAGCCCGAAGATATCGGCCGCGACGGCGACGATGGGTGAGCGGCGGGTTGAATGACCCGGAAGACCGACGGCAAGTCGTCGGCCAGGTGAAAGGTCCTATCGCATCACCTGTGTGTCGGCATTGAGCCGGCAGCCCGTTCAGAGCGGCTGCGGTGGGAGCGTGCGGTCTTTGGCGTCGAGGAACGACTGCAGCAGCACCTGAGCGGCGACTTTGTCGAGCTTCTGTTTGAACTTCTTCTTGGAAAGGTCGGCCTGCATCAGTCGCGCTTCGGCAGTCGCGGTGGTGAAGCGTTCGTCACAGTACTGCAGCGGAAGCTGCGTCACTTCCGCAACCCACTCTCCGAAGGCGCGCGCTTCCTTCGCCTTTCCCCCTTCATCGCCGCTCATGTGGACGGGGAGTCCGACGACGATGCCGACAACGAGGTTTTCCTTGACGATCTGCTGCAGGCGGCGCGCGTCCCCTTGCGGGCCGCAGCGAATGTGTGTTTCCAGCGAGCCGGCAAGGGTCTGGTCCATGTCGGAGATGGCGATGCCGAGCCGCTTGGTGCCGTAGTCGAGACCGGGGAGCCGCCCTTCGCGGGTGACTTCACCGGTTGAGCCGGGATCAGAGGAAGGCGTCATAGCCGAGCTCCTGCAACCGCTCGACGAGCTTTCGGATACCCGCTTCGTCATTCTTGCGTGCGACGAGAGTGGCATCGGGCGTATTGACGACGATGCAGTCTTCGAGTCCGACGGTAGCGATCAGATGTCCCTTCGGGCTCCGGACGATGCAGCCGCGCGTCTCGACTCCGCAATGCTGACCGTCGACGGTGTTTCCGTCTGTATCAGTGCCGATCAGTCGCGTGAGCGATTCCCAGCTTCCGACGTCGTCCCAGTCAAAGCCGGCTTCGAGCACGGCGACGTCCGCGGCTTTTTCGAGCACCGCGAAGTCGATGGAGATCGATTTCATCAGCGGAAACTCGCGTTGCAGGACCGCGTCGTAGTCGGGCTTCCCGATCGACTGGCTGAGCGCTTCGAGGTGCGAATGCATCTCGGGCTCGTACTTGCCGATGCGGTCGAGAATGGTTTGCGCGCGCCAGACGAAGATGCCGCAGTTCCAGTAGAAGCGGCCATCGGCAAGATACCCCTCTGCAGTCTTCCGGTCCGGCTTTTCGCGGAATTTCTCGACTTTGTAGGCGACCGCGTCGGTGAGACCGTCGATTGCCGCGCCGCGCTCCATGTATCCGTAGCCGGTGGCGGGGTGCGTCGGCTTCACGCCGAAGAGGACGAGCGATTCCGGATTCTTCCTCACAATGGCGACGGCCGCACCGACCGATGCGTGAAACGATTCGACCGGACCGATGACATGGTCGGCCGGCATCACGAGCATGACGGCATCGGGATCCTGATGCAGCAGATGGATTGCCGCGAGCCCGATGCAGGGGGCGGTGTTGCGCGCACACGGCTCGATCAGCAGATGATCGGCGGCAACTTCCGGAAGCTGCGCGTTGGTCGCTTCAGCAAGATGCCGGCCGGTGACGACCCATCGCTCATCAACGGCGATGATGTCCGAGATTCGCTCCGCCGCCTGTTGAATCAGCGTCTCATCCCCCGCCAGGCGGAGAAGCTGTTTCGGCGTGGCACGGCGGCTCTGCGGCCAGAATCGAGTACCGCTTCCACCCGCCATGATGACGGCATGCAGCATCCGGACACCTTACTTGCCAGGGAGATGAAGTGGAAAACTGAGCGGATTGCCGGTGCGGATCTGCGCGCCGACGTCTTCCGCATCGAGGGCGACAAGGGGGCTGATTTCAACGAGCGCACCGGCGGGGACGTTCGCTCCGCTCTGGCGCAGCCATTCCCCATGAATTTCACAAATTGCTTTGCGGGACGTTTCCGGGGAATCGTCGCCGCTCGCGTTTTTCACAGGGTTGAATTCGCGCGCACGGTCCGCTTCAACGACGAGCGGCCGGGTTGCCTGCGGAATGACGTCGAAGATGAACCGTTCGAACTTGATCGCGTTTGGAGCATCAGGTTCGACAAGCTCGCCCAGGTCGTTAATGTGCGGAACTTTCTTGCGGGCGGAATGATACGGGAGCGCGGCATCGCTGCCGGCAATTGATTCGAGAAAAGCGCGGTCGAAGACGTGGATCGCGGTATTGCCCGCCCAATGCAGAAGCCCGCCCGAACTGTCGGTCATGCGCGCGACATCGTCGGGGAGATCGCTGTATTCGATGATGCAGGTCTTGCCGTCGACATCCATCAGGAGTCCGGTTTTCTCTTCAGGGGCCCGCTTCGCGATCACCTTCGTTGACACTTCGGATTGCCAGAGAATATGCCAGCCGAGGAAAGCGGGATCGCAGACGATCGCGGTCGGATTATCGACCTGATGGTAGTAAAGATACTCGATGCCGCGGCGGCGCATTTCGTCGAAGAGGCCCGCCCTGGAAAGAGCGCGGATGAGACCGCCGTGTCCGTCAGGACTTGCAGCGATGCGAGATTTCTCCGCGAGGAGCACGCGGCCGGTATTGGCGTCCACCGCCGGCATCGTTCCCTGCTGAAAGAAAAAGACGTCGCGGCGGTTGAGTCCGAAGTAATCGTGCTCGGCGAAGAACGCGGAAGTTTCCGCATGCGTCGCGTCGCTCGTCATCACGAAGTATGGGATGGCGACCTGTGCGCGTCGTGACCGTGCGAGCACCTGTTCGGCAAGAATCTGGTAGAGGGTCGCGCCGCTGACCGGTCCGATGGGAAACATCCCTTTCGGCTGGTCGAAGCCAAGCCGCGTCCCTTGACCGCCGGCGACGAGAACGACACCGACCTTTCCCGCCTTGAGTGCATCCCGGCCGACGACGGCCGCCTTCTCCCTGTCGGCTCGTTCTTCCGGTGTGCGCGGAAGGCGAATGATTCGAGCGGGGGGAGTTGCGCGTCGCGCGCGATCGGCCGGAGTTTCCTCCCTGGCCGATGAACCGCTTCCAGCAGTTTCCGCGAACAGGCGGCGAATGAGGGGGAAATCGACGGAAGCGATCTCTGCGGAGAGGGCGGCGAGTTCCTGCGCGCCAAGCGCATCGATCCAGCGCAGCAGATGCTCCTGTTGATGTTCGCGCAGGAGTTCGCGGAGTGCAGCGGGATGGGTGTCAGTCATGGCCGATCGGTTAACCTGAATTCAGGTTAGCCGTTGCTTCAAACCGGGGAAAGCGTTCCCCCGATTTTCATCCGGCGCAGCTCTGGGAATTACATCACGCTCGCATGCCGGACGAACAGCATCAGGCTGTAGATCACGACGCAGCCGACGATGAGTGTGCCGAACTCGAGGACGCGTCGAGCGGTTTCGATCTGCTTCGTCGCGATGATCTGCGCGATGACTTCGACGACCGCGACCATCAGGAACTTGAAGTAGATGACGCTCGTCAGACCCCACGAATAGAGGATGAAGCCGGTGACGGGGTTTGACTCGTAGAAGTAGGGTCCGTCCGGATTCTCGCCCGAGCTTTTGAGCAGGATGTACGTCATGAAGACGTCGAGGGCGCTGGTCATCAGGAACAGGGCGCTCTCACGCTGCAGCAGGATCGGCTGGCGGAGAAACAGGGCCACTGTCGAGCCGCTATACTTCGGCGAGATCAGGTTCTGCATGATACGGTTCCGAAAGTTCGCACTAGGGAACTCTGACCGGGGCGCATCACGGTGCGTGGGAATTATCGACGTAACTGGATTTGTGGCAAGAGGGACTTCGGGGGATCGGCGGCGACTTCAGGCGAACTCGGGGGAAAATACCAGATGTGATAAGGATGTCCCCGTAGAGAAGGCGAGGCACACCGGCCGGGTCGTCGTGGCCGATGTGCCTGGATTCTCAACGCGTTCTTTCGTTGGCACCTTCCAAGACAAATCTACGTCATTCCGGGCCGGCTTGTTGGAACCTCCCGGGCGAACTCCAGCATTTGTCATTGTGTCCGATCATCAATACACTTGCGGAGCGGCAGGGGTGGCTCACAGTGGCCACCCGGACAGGCGTTTTCGGAAGGTTTTCACTCCGGGAAACCTGAAGCGTTCGCCACCCCGACCGGTGCCGCGCAGCCGGTTTGCACCCACTCCATTTTTGCCAGAACGACCCGTCATGCCCCGTTACGACGCCAAACGCATCGAAGCCAAGTGGCAGAAATACTGGGAAGAGAACCAGACATTCCGGACTCCGGATAAGCCCCCGGCCGGCGGCAAGAAGCTGTACGTCCTCGACATGTTTCCGTACCCGTCCGGGGATGGCCTGCACGTCGGGCATCCGGAAGGCTACACGGCGACTGACATCACCACCCGTTTCGAGCGGATGCGCGGCCGGCATGTGCTCCACCCGATGGGATGGGATGCGTTCGGACTCCCGGCGGAACAGCATGCGATCAAGACCGGCACGCCGCCGCGGATTACGACTTACAAGAATATCGACACTTTCCGCCGCCAGTTGAAGATGCTCGGGTTCAGCTACGACTGGAGCCGCGAGTTCTCGACGACCGACCCCGACTACTTCCGCTGGACGCAGTGGATCTTCCTCGTCCTGTTCGACACGTGGTACGACCGCGAATGCCAGTGGACCGGCCCCGATGGAAAGAAGCGGACCGGGCGCGGCCGTCCGATCGCGGAACTTCCGATCCCCGACGATGTGACGAAAGAGGGGGAGGAAGCGGTCCGCCGTTACCAGGACAAGCATCGACTCGCGTATCAGCATTTCGCACCGGTGAACTGGTGCCCCGCACTCGGGACGGTGCTCGCCAACGAGGAGGTGATCGACGGGCGCAGCGAGCGTGGAAACCATCCGGTGACGCGCCTCGCCCTCCGGCAATGGATGCTCCGCATCACCGATTACGCGGAGCGCTTGCTCGACGAACTTGCCGAGCTCGACTGGACCGAGTCGATCAAGGCGCTCCAGCGGAACTGGATCGGGCGAAGCGAGGGGGCGGAAGTCGATTTCTACATCGGCGCTGCGGGAACGAGCGATGCGGGAGCTGAGTTCGACGCGTGGAAGAAATCGCGCGCCGCCTCGAAGTTCCCGAAAGAGCCGGGCGACGACGTCATTCGCGTTTACACCACGCGCCCGGACACACTCTTCGGCGCGACCTACATGGTCGTTGCGCCGGAGCATCCGTTTGTCGACCGGCTGACGACCGCATCACAGAAGGATGCTGTCGAGAAGTATCGCAACCAGGCGGCGGGGAAGAGCGATCTCGACCGGACCGATCTCGCGAAAGACAAGACCGGCGTCTTCACCGGCTCGTACGCAATCAATCCGGTGAACGGCAAGAAAACGCCGGTCTGGATCGCCGACTATGTTCTCATCAGTTACGGCACCGGCGCGATCATGGCGGTCCCCGCGCATGACCTCCGCGACTGGGAATTCGCCGTGAAGTTCGACCTGCCGATCATTCCGGTTGTCGAAGCCCCCTCGAAGTACGAACCGTCGAAAGAAGAGCTCGCGCTCGCGCGCGAGGTCGACGGCCGCCGCGAGACGCCATTTTCCGGCTTGGGCGTTGCCATCAATTCCGAGAAGTACAACGGGATCGCGACGGCGGAATTCAAGAAGAAGATCTCGGTCGATCTCTCCACGGCGGGACTGGGACGGGCCGCGGTAAACTATCGTCTGCGCGACTGGCTCTGCAGCCGGCAGCACTTCTGGGGCGAGCCGTTCCCGATCTGGCATGAGCTCAACGACAAGGGAGAGCCCTCCGGGTTGTTGCGCGCGGATTTACCGTCAGAGCTTCCGGTCACACTTCCCGAGATGAAGGATTTCAAGCCAACGGGTAAGCCGGAGCCGCCCCTCTCGAATGCGCCGGAAAGCTGGTTGTACAAGACCGCTGACGACGGCACGCCTCTCATGCGCGAGACGAACACGATGCCGCAGTGGGCCGGCTCCTGCTGGTACTACCTTCGCTTCGCCGATCCGAAGAACCGTGACCGGTTCATTGATCCTGCAATCGAAAAGTACTGGCTCCCGGTTGATCTTTACATCGGCGGTGCCGAACACGCCGTGCTCCATCTTCTCTATTCGCGATTCTGGCATAAGGTTCTCTTCGACCGCGGGCACGTCACCACCGCGGAACCGTTCCAGAAACTCGTCAACCAGGGGATGATCCTCGGCGAGGCGGAGCTCACCGGCTACCAGTCCGAGACCGGAAGCTGGGTCTCGGCGCGCAATGTTCGCGAGCAGACCGACGCGACGAGCGGTGAAACGCAGTGGGTGGAATCTGCGAGCGGCAAGCCGGTGAAGCCCGTTTCGGTCGTTGCGGATCAGGTCGAAAAGAAGGGTGAGGATTTCGTCCTTAAGGATTCGCCGGAAATTTCCGTGCAGAGCCGCGCGTACAAGATGTCAAAGTCGCGCGGCAACGTCATCAACCCGGACCACATCGTCGCCGACTACGGAGCTGACTCGCTCCGCATGTATGAGATGTTCATGGGTCCGCTCGAAGCGGCGAAGCCGTGGAGCATGAGCGGCGTCGACGGCGTGAGCCGCTTCCTCGGCCGCGTCTGGCGGTTGATTGTCGACGACCGCGCTGACGACGTGCAGTTGAGCTCGGCTGTGGTCGATGAGGCGGCGACCGACGATCAACTCCGCGTTCTCCACAAAACGATCAAAGCGGTGACGGAAGATTACGAGAAACTTTCGTTCAACACCGCCATCAGCCGGATGATGGAGTTCACGAACGAGTTCGGCCCGCAGGAGACGCGGCCGAGAGCGGTGCTCGAACAGTTCGTGCTCCTTTTGAGCCCGATGGCTCCGCACATTGCGGAAGAGCTGTGGGAAGTCCTCGGGCACAAGCAGACGCTCGCCTACGAGGCGTGGCCGAAGTTTGATCCGTCGAAGATCGTCGAAACGGAAATCGAAGTTCCGGTGCAGGTGAACGGCAAGCTGCGCGGTAAGGTCAAGGTAGCAGCCGGCGCCGACGAAGCGACGATTCGTGAAGCGGCCTCGAAAGACGAAGCGATCGCTGCGAATCTCGACGGGAAGCAGATCGTCAAGGTCATCGTCGTTCCCGGGCGGCTTGTGAACTTCGTGGTGAAGGGTTGACGTGCTGCGCAGGAATTTCCCAGGGAAAGCATTCCCTGGGCTTTGAGCGTGCCACCACCAGAATTAGACCAGATCCGCGATCGGCCGGCCTTCGCTGAGTATTGGCAGCGGGCGGCCGTTGTGGTCGCGGAGCTCGTGGCGCGGGTCGATCCCCATGACGTGGTACATCGTCGAGAGGACGTCGCCGGGTGTGTGTGGTTTGGTGGCGGGAAATGCGGCGCGGGAATCGGTCGAGCCGACCATCTGACCGACCTTGAGCCCGCCCCCACCCATCACCACCGACATCGCGCCGGGCCAATGGTCGCGGCCTGCTTCCTTGTTGATGCGGGGAGTCCGGCCGAATTCCCCGAAGGCCATAACGAGTACTCGTTTGTCGAGCCCGCGCGCGTGCAGGTCTTTGAGCAGCGTTGCGATCGCGCGGTCATAGCGCGGCAGCGAGACGTCCTTGAGCTCATTGAAGTTCTTGAAGTGCGTGTCCCATCCGCCGCCGGAGAGGCAGGTGACGTAGGTGACACCTGCTTCAACAAGCCTGCGGGCGAGGAGACAGTTCTGGCCGATCGATGTGCGTCCGTACTCGTCGCGGAGTTTCGGGTCTTCCTTTTCGATGTCGAACGCTTTCGCGGCTCGGTCGCTGGTGATCATTTCGACCGCTTCTTGATAGAACGCATCGAGACCCGCGAGATCGCCGTTGAGATCAACGTCGCGGCGGAAGGTGTCGAGACTCGCGAGAAGGTTGCGGCGACCGCCGAGCCTTTCGGCATTCATCCGTCCTTCCAGCTTGAGGCTACGGACGCGGAAGTTCTTCGCGTTCGGCTCGACGTCGGTGATGAACGGGCTGTACGCGGCTCCCGCATACGACGCGGAACCGAAGGCGACCTTCCGGGGGACGGCAACGTAAGCCGGCATTCCCTCGACATTCGAGCCACGAAGCCGCGCGACGACCGAACCCGGGAACGGACTGGTGTTGTCGACGGGACTTGGACCGGTTTCATATCCGGTGAGCATCTGATGGGCTGCGGGGAGGTGGCTCGATGTGCCGTGCTGCACCGAGCGGATCACCGCGAACTTGTCCATCACTTCTGCCTGGAGAGGCAGATGCTCGCAGATGCGAATGCCGGGAACGGACGTTGAGATTTCGCGGAACTCGCCACGAATTTCCGCCGGCGCGTGCGGCTTGAGATCGTACATGTCGATGTGGCTGGGCCCGCCGCCGCAGAAAATCTGAATGACGGCGGTCGGCTGCGACCTCGTCGATTCCCCCGCGGCCGCACGGCTGCGAAGCAGATCGGGGAGGCTGAAACCGCCCCAGAGAAGCGCGCCGACCTTGAGGACGCTGCGTCGCGTCACACGGTCGCAGTTGCGGAAGGCGCTTCCCCGCAAATCGAACATTGAGCGGCCCTTGAACGATGTCGATCCGTCTGGTGATTCGGTGTCGGTCTCTCTCGTGTCTCGGAGTTCGCTGGGTGTCGCCGGGTTGCCTGAAGATAAGGATCGGCGGCCCGACGGTGAGGTCATTCTAGACCGAGAGAAAGGTGGCCGCAATTTCAATCTTTTCCGGCAGCCGGCGCGAGTTTTGAGGGTCGCGCCGGTTCGCGAGCGACCTGCTGATGTGATACGCTTCCCCAGCGCTGACATCCACGTGTCGCGGCATTGACTCCCTCTCCCCATACGGGAAAGGGGCGGGGTAAACGGGGCTTGATGCCGCTGAATTCTCCAGACGCGTGAATTTGCACACCAACGTGTTCTGGAACTGCAGACAATGAGCGAATCCACCGGCACCTGGCTGACGACCGAGCTCGACGGCAAACAGATCGACATTTACGAGCCCGCCCGACCGGCTGACCAGCAGCGCGTTGTGCTGCATCTGCATGGTCACAGCTTGCAGACGCTCAAGGACAACGGGGCGTTTACCGCAGAGCTCGAACGGCATGGGCTCAACTGCGTCTGCCCGCACGGCCAACGATCCTGGTGGCTCGATATTCTCTGCCGAGAGTTCGACGAAGCGATCACTCCGCAGGCTTACCTGTATGAGCGCGTTGTCCCGTTCATCGCCGCGCGATGGGGGACAAAGCCGCCGGCGATCGGGCTTACAGGAATCAGCATGGGGGGGCAGGGGGCGCTGCAATTGGCGTATCGAAGGCCGCGCGAGTTCCCGGTCGTGGCGGCGATCGCACCTGCAGTCGATTTTCACAATCTGCACGGACAAGGTTTGCCGATCGATGAAATGTTCGAAACGCGCGAGGCGGCCCGGCAGGCAACCGCGACCCTGCAGTTTCATCCGCTCAACTGGCCGCGTCACCAGATGCTCGTCTGCGACCCGACCGATGCCGACTGGTTCGAAGGGGCGGACCGGCTTGCAATGAAACTGGCGTCAATGGGTGTTCCGTTTGAGGCCGACTTCACGACATCGAACGGCGGACATTCGTGGGAATACTTCGAGCGGATGGCACCCAGGGTGATCGGGTTTGTCGCGGAGCGCCTCGAAGAGCAGTCGCGCGCAATTTAGCAGCGCTTCGTTGTTGTGGCCGGTCCCCGACCGAGCTACCGCACCTGACCGAAGGTCTCCCTGAATTTCGAACGGAGACCTGCGGTCGGTCGCAGTGTCGCGGTCAGGAGACTGCGACACAACGGGGGCTTCAAACCGCAACAAAGCGAATCAACCGCTTACTGCACCCAGTTGAGCCCGCCGACCTGGTTCAGCTTGAGCGTATTCGCTTTCGGGTTGAACTCGATCTGCTGCGCATCGTTCGAGATGGGGTTCCCGCCGACCGCTTTCTGC
>JBFWWA010000061.1:0-12791 GCA_050246455.1 Planctomycetaceae bacterium | reverse complement strand
CCGGGCCCATCGCGCAGACTCGCAATTTCGACGGTGCCAGATAGAGGTAGTTGATTTTCTCCGTCGCGTGGTCGGACCATTCGTTGGAAAGCGTGAATCCCAAACGAAACGGCTTGCCGTCGGCGTCGATGATGTAGCAGCCGACAAGTTCCGGTTCCTCCCCGCCGTCGAGCGCGAAGCCGGGAATTTCGAGGGGCGCGCGATGGCCGCGAAGATTGACGCCGTTTCCCTTGTAGAACCATTCGGGAGCGACGCCGCGCGTGCCCACAGCGGGCCGCCCACCCTCAAGCCCCATCTGGTACATCTTCGCGGAGTCGGTCGTCGGCTCTGCCGTCGCACCGTTGCCGGTAGCATGCATCTGATCGCGCGACTGCATGCTGCCGGTGTGCGTGAGGCCGGTTCCGGTGATCTGAACGTGGCGGGGATCTTCGTGATCGAGCGGCGGATGCAGAAACGGCCGTCCGCTGCCCGGTGCTCCTTCGAGAAGCGCCGGATAGGAATGCGTCTTGATCCCTTTCGCGTCGGCCAGTTTTGTCAGCAAAGTCTCCAACGGTTGGTCGCCGTACTGCGCGGCGTAGAAGGCCTGGTAGAGCCGCGTCAGGCCGGGTCGGACGGATGTGAGGTCGCGAACGGTGTCGCCATCAACCACGCCAACGCGACGACCGGAGCCGGGAATCTCAAATTGAATGACACGCATGCTGGTCTCACTGATGACTTCGCCGGTCCGACGAACAACCTGGAACGAAGTTTGACATTACATACCCTTCCGCAGCGTCGCCACTGACGAACCGGCCGATCGTAGTTACGGCGGGAAAACTGCGTGGATTTCGCCGCTCGATCATCGTTTTTGACAGAATTTGCCGTCTCTGGTACAACCCGCCGGCGATCGTACGTGTGTCACTGGCTTTGCCAGTGCTTTGATACCGGTGCACATGTCGTCAATGCACTGGCGGCCCAGAGCCGCCACCAGTGGCACCCGTTTTTTTTGCCGACGTTCGTCATTCGGCATCAGTCATTCGAGACAAGGACGTCTCCATGAAAGTCGTTGGCATCATTCCTGCCCGGCTCCAGTCGTCACGGTTGCCGCGCAAGTTGCTGCTCGATCAGACCGGTAAGCCTCTCATTCAATACACCTGGGAAGCGGCAAGCCGTGCGAAGTCGCTCGCGGAAGTGATCGTCGCGACCGACAGTCCCGAAATCGCAGCGGTCGTGCGCCGATTCGGTGGCCGTGCGGAGATCACCGGCGAACATCCGAGTGGAACCGACCGGATCGCGGAAGTGGCGCGGCGCGCGTGCCCTGATGCCGAGATTCTGGTCAACATTCAGGGGGACGAGCCGGAGATTGATGCGAAGCAGATCGACGTAATGGTCGAGACATTACGCAATCATCCCGCTGTCGAGATGGCGACGCTCGCCACGCCCATCACGCGCCGCGAAGAGCTGGATGATCATTCCTGCAATAAAGTGGTGTGTGCCGCGGATGGCCGCGCGCTCTACTTCAGCCGCTCGACAATTCCTTTCGTCCGCGACGCCGACTGGGACGAACTGCTCAAAGAAGACTCCCCCTGGCTGCTCCACCTCGGGCTTTATGCGTACCGGCGGGAATTCCTGCTCAAGCTGACGCAATTGCCCCCGTCGCGGCTCGAAAAGCTGGAAAAACTGGAGCAGTTGCGAGTCCTGGAAATGGGGGCTTCCATCCAGGTGGCGGTCGTCGAACAGCGCTCGGTTGGCATCGACACGCCGGAAGATTATGCTCGCTTCGTGGCCCGGATGTCCGGCCGCGCGGCGTAGTGAGTCTGGACAAACCCGAATGGGTGATCAGTCCGGATGGGACCGCAGTTCGCTTCTGGCAGACCTGGCTTGGTTTGTCGAATCGCGTGCGTTCTCCGAGCGTGCTGAAGTTTCAGTCGCTTGGCGCAGCCGCCGGCATTTGCTGAACGCTGATCGCTGAAACCTGACCGCTATTCTATGACCAAACATATTTTCGTGACGGGGGGTGTCGTCAGTTCCCTGGGTAAGGGACTGACTTCCGCATCGATTGCTCTGCTGCTGGAACGCCGCGGCCTGCGGGTTCGAATGCAGAAGCTGGATCCCTATCTCAACGTCGACCCCGGGACGATGAGTCCGTATCAGCACGGCGAGGTCTACGTCCTCGACGACGGGTCCGAAACCGACCTCGACCTCGGCCACTACGAACGGTTCACGAACAGCCCCCTCTCGCGCGAATCGAACTACACGACCGGCCAGATTTACCTGCGCGTGATCGAGAAGGAACGGCGAGGCGAATATCTCGGACGAACCGTGCAGGTTGTTCCGCACGTCACCAATGAAATCAAATCGGCGGTCCGCAATCTGGCGGGACCGGATGTCGACGTCGTCATCACCGAACTCGGCGGAACGGTCGGCGATATTGAAGGCCTGCCGTTTCTCGAAGCGATCCGGCAGATTCCGCTTGATATCGGCAAGGAGAACTGCCTGTTCATTCACCTCACGCTCGTGCCGTATTTGAAAGCGGCGCGCGAGGCGAAGACCAAGCCGACGCAGCACAGCGTCGGTCAATTGCGGCAGATCGGTATTCAGCCCGACATTCTCATCGTCCGGACGGAACGTCCGCTCGGCCGCGAGAACTGCGAGAAGATCGCACTCTTCTGCAATGTCGAGAAGCAGGCCGTCATCGAGGAAATGGACAAGGAATTTTCGATCTACGAAGTGCCGCTCGGACTCGTCGAGCACAATCTCGACGAGCTGATCGTCAAGAAACTCGGGCTCAAGGCGGGGCATCTCGACATTGACGACGGGAAGGAGCTCATGCAGCGGATTCGCAATCCGGAGCATGAGGTGACGATCGCGGTCGTCGGCAAGTACATCGACCATCGAGATGCTTACAAATCGATCTACGAATCTCTCGACCATGCCGGATTCGCGCACTCGGCGCGCGTGCTGGTCAAACGGATTGAAGCCGAAGAGCTCGAGAAGCAGGGCCCGGAGATGCTTCTCGCCGGGGTGGACGGAATTCTCGTTCCCGGCGGTTTCGGAATGCGGGGTATTGAAGGCAAGGTCGAAGCGATTCGCTTCGCGCGGGAATGCGAAATTCCGTTCTTCGGTATCTGCCTCGGCATGCAGTGTGCCGTGATCGAGTTCGCACGAAACGTGCTCGGGCTTGAGAACGCAAACAGCACCGAGTTCGCCGCCGACAGCCCGCACCCGGTCATCTGCATGCTCGAGGAACAGAAGAAGATCACGTACAAGGGAGGCACCATGCGGCTGGGTGCACAGCCCTGCATCCTCGAACACGGGACGCTCGCCGCCGAATGCTACGGAACCGAGAATATCGTCGAACGTCACCGTCACCGGTACGAGTTCAATCCGGAATATCGCAAGGCGTTCATTGAAGCCGGAATGAACCCCAGCGGAATGAGCCCGGACCGGAACCTCGTCGAGATCATGGAGATTGCCGATCATCCGTGGTTTCTGGCCGTGCAGTTCCATCCGGAATTCAAATCCAAGCCCGATAAGCCGCAACCGTTGTTCCGCAGTTTCATCGAAGCCGCCATCCAGCGGCATCAATCTCGGACTCAAGTGCCGGTCTGAGGCCGGAAACCGAATTGCGGAGTTTCGGACAGGAAGCCCAGGGATGGCGATCCCTGGGCTTGAGCGTTTTTCATCCCATGCTCTGCAAGAGATCGAGCGTGCGTTGCGGAATCATCAGCGTCGATAAGCCCGCGGGAATTACGTCGCGCAAAGTTGTCGACCGGGTCGCGAAGATTGTGAAACCCGCCAAGGCGGGACACGCCGGCACGCTCGATCCGCTTGCCACAGGCGTGCTCGTCGTCTGCGTGGGAGCGGCAACACGGCTCATGCCCTTGATCCATGAGGCGCCGAAATCGTACCGGGTTCAGTTTCTGCTCGGCCGGCGCAGCGATACCGATGACCTCGAAGGGGAAGTTGTCTTTACGGAAAACTCGCGCCGCGTCGAGCGCGCCGAGATTGAGTCGCTGATCCCGCGGTTTCTCGGCGAGATCGAGCAGGTCCCTCCAGCGTTTTCTGCAGTGCATGTCGATGGGCGCCGCGCTTACGAGCTCGCGCGAAAAGGTCAAACGGTCGAGCTCGCCCCCCGGAAAGTCACGGTCCATCGGTTAACCCTCGAGCGGTTCGAATATCCCGAAGTCGAGTTCGAGATTGAGTGCAGCTCCGGAACGTATATCCGTTCAATAGGTCGCGATATGGGGGAGCTGCTCGGTTGCGGAGCGCTCATGAGTTCGCTGGTGCGGACGCGAGTCGGTCCGTTTTCGGTCGAAACCGCCACACCATTCGATGATCTCGTCCGCGAGAAGCTCGATGACGTCCTGCACCCCGCCAGAACTGCGACCTCGCATCTTCCGGAACGGACTTGCACACCGGAAGAACTGGAACTCGTCCGGAGGGGAAGGCCGATCTCGTGGAGTACGGATCAGATGCCGTCGACAGGTACGCCCGCTGACGGCTCATCGATCGCGATCCTCTGTCCCGATGGAATCCTTGCGGCGCTTGCCGAGCTGCAGCCGAACAATGTTGTTCAGCCGCGGACCGTTTTGCTGGATCAGTCGTAGGGTGGTCACAGCCCACCCGACAGAAGAGTTCACCATGACACGAAAGTGCACCGACCTGACGCTCACCCCCGCGCCGGACGAAACCATCGAAGGGGCCGCGGCCGACCTGCGTGCGGGGAAAGTTACTTCCGTCGAACTCGTCGAGCGGTGCCTTGCGCGCATCGATCGCTGGGAAATAGATGTTCAAGCCTGGGTAATCGTCGATCGAGACGGAGTGCGGAAGCAGGCGGAGCAGTGCGATCGTGAACGAAAGTCGGGGAACGATCGCGGTGCGCTCCATGGCATTCCGATCGGCATCAAGGACATCATCGACGTCGCCGGCTTCCCGACGGCCGCCGGTTCGAAGGCGCGCGCAAACACGATCGTGAAACAGGACGCGCCGGTTGTGGCGCGGCTTCGTGCCGCGGGAGCGGTGATTCTTGGAAAAACCGTCACGACGCAGTTCGCGAGCTTCGATCCACCCCCGACGCGCAACCCGTGGAATTTCGACCGTACCCCCGGCGGCTCGTCGAGCGGATCGGCCGCGGCGGTAGCGGTCGGAATGTGCCTCGGTGCACTCGGGTCGCAGACCGGAGGATCGATCACGCGTCCCGCCTCCTACTGCGGCGTGATGGGCTGCAAGCCGAGTTACGGCCGCGTCACTCTCGAAGGAATCGTTCCGCTCGCACCGAGTCTCGACCATCCGGGGCCGATGGCGAAGTCGGTTCGAGGCATGGCGATTCTTCTTGATGCCATCTCACAGGACGGATCGGAATTTCCGTCGCTCGTTGCCGCAACAGAATCATCACGCAAGAACGCACCGCGCATTGGACGACTCCACGGATTGTTCGATGCTCTCGCGGACTCGGAAGTGCGCAGCGCAACCGATCGCAGCATCGCGCAGCTGGTTGCCGCTGATGCCGAGGTTCGTGACGCGAGCTTGCCCGAAGCCTTTCAGGACGTGATCCGCCGGCATCGAACGATGATGGCGGTGGAAGTTGCCACCGACCACGAAGAACGGCTCGCGAAGATGCCGGACGATTACCTGCCGAACGTGCGGAGTCTGATCGAGGAAGGGCTGAAATCGACACCGACGGAATACGTGCGCAGCCGGAAACTTCAGACGCAGTTGAGACACGAAATTGAAAGTACGTTCGACGGGTACGATGTTCTGGCTTGTCCCGCGACCACAAGTCCCGCCCCGGACGTTGCGACCACCGGCGATCCGGCGTTCAATTCACCGTGGAGTTACCTCGGGTTGCCGACCGTATGCCTCCCCATCGCCCTTTCTTCCGACGGTCTGCCGCTCGGGCTGCAACTGGTTGCCCGAACCGGTGACGAGACAACCTTGTTTGCAGCGGCGCATTGGTGCGAGTCGGTCCTGATCCGGGATCTGTCGCGTTGATGGCCGCGGGTTCCGCAGGTAGTCTGGACTCGGAAACGACGACTGAACCCCACCTGCCGCGAGCTTTCGATGTCCTCCGCGAAACCGACCGATAACCGCATCGCCTCTCTCGATCAGTTCCGCGGCTATACCGTCGCCGGAATGTTTCTCGTCAATTGTCTCGGCAGCTTCGCGGCAGTGCCGTATTTGTGGCGGCACCACAATACGTTCTGCAGTTATGCCGATACGATCATGCCGCAGTTTTTCTTCGCAGTCGGGTTTGCATATCGGCTGACGTTCGGCCGCCGCGCCCAGGCCGACGGTCTGTCGGCGGCGTACTGGCGCGCGGTGAAACGATTCCTCGGACTCGCGCTCGTCGCGATCGTCGTCTACGGCAGCGGCAACGCCGCCAGAACCTGGAGCGAGCTGACGGAAAAGGGAATCGGCGCCCTCTATGACCCGATCAAGTCCGACTGGTTCCAGACGCTCATGCACATCGCCGTCACGTCGCTCTGGATTCTCCCGGTGATCCGCGCCGGAGCCGGTGTTCGGATCGCGTATCTTGTCGGCTCGGCAGTGCTGCACGCAGTTCTTTCGCAGTGGTTCTACTTCGAGTGGATCCACGCGAAGCCGGGTTGCATCGACGGCGGGCCGCTCGGGTTTTTGACGTGGTCGATTCCAACCCTCGTCGGGACGCTCGCTTGTGATGCAATTGCCGGCAGTGAAGGGCGCGCATCAAAGGCGACGCTCGGCAAGATGATTGTGTGGGGCGTGCTGCTGATGCTGCTCGGCTATGGCTTCTCGTGCGGTACCCGGATGTATGACATCGACAAGCTTCCCGGGGAGACTGCGAGAACCGACGACGATGCCGGCAGACCGATTCGCGATCGCAACTCAAAACGGGCCGAGTCGCCGGTCATTCCGCCGAAGGAAGCCCGCGATGCGTGGTTTGCCAGCTTGCGCGCCGGGAAATGGAATGAGGTTCTCGCGGAGCCGCCGTTTACCCCTCCGCGGTTCAGCCGGCAGGATGAACAGGAGCAGCTCGGGTTGAAACGTTATGCAACAACCGCGTATTGGCTCGAACCGGCGCAACGGAACGAGAAGAACGAAAGCGCGCTGTACCGCAAAGAGAACTACTGGATGATGAGCCAGCGGGCGGGGTCGATCTCGTACCTCACTTTCGCGGCTGGACTGGCTTTGATCCTTTATGTTCTGTTTTACGAGCTGGCGGACATCCTCGGCGCGCGGGTCGGAGTGTTTCGAACACTCGGAGTCAACGCGCTCGTCGGCTACATCCTGCACGGAATGGTCGACCGCGCGGTCACCGCCTTCATGCCGCGAGACTCACCCGGCTGGTACATGTTTGCCGGGTTTGCGGTCTACTTTTTCATCACCTGGCTCTTCCTGCGAACTCTCGAAAAGAACCGGATTTTTGTGAAGTTGTAGCGGTCAGGCCTCCAAGAACGCGGATCCGAACGCGCGGCTCAAAACTGCAAATCGTTCAGGCAGCGTGCTTTCGGGACAGGTTGATCGTCGCGGCGCTTGAGGCGGACTTTTCCGTTCGTGCGGCCCTCGCTGCTCTTTCTCGGGCGGCAATTCACGAGCGCCGATATCAACTGCATGAACGATATCGATGCCGAAAGCTTCGACGGTGGGGATGGTTCGTGGCGGCTCGTTCTGGCGGCCTACCGGGTCGGCCAGGCGCAGGAAATCGCCCGGAATCCCGAATCGGACGGCTGGCTTCCGCGGTTCCGCAGCGTTGAGGGAATCGAAGGGGAGCAACTCTCGAAAGCCCATGGGCAACTGATTGCGATGGGGTTTCTCAAGTTCGAGCTCGCCGGTCGCGCCGAGGGCATTCGCTACCAGGTCAGCCAGCTCGGCAAGCAGACGCTCGAACTCGGCAAAGTCTCATCGGTCGATCCTTCCGAGTCGGACCGGGACGACGAAGCGCAACCTGAGAGCCTGACCGAAGCCGCCTAGCTGTTCATCAGAGGTATTGAACGGCAATCCTTCGCCGTACAAGTCCTCCGTGCACTAATGCCGGCTCCAGTTCGGATCCCAGCCCGCAACAACGGCGTCCGGAGCCAGGACGAAGATCTCGACGCGACGGTTCTGCTTTCGCGCCCCTTCACCCTGCTTGTTGTCGGCCACCGGCTGATACATGCTGTATCCGGCCGAACCCATGCGTGACTGCTTGATGCCCGACTTGTTCAGCTCGAGGACGACCGAGTTGGCCCGATCGGTCGAGAGATGCCAGTTCGTCGGATGGTTGCGGCGAGTTTTCTCTTTCGAGATCGCCTTGTCGTCGGTGTGACCCACAACCAGGATGTTGAGTTTGCGAGCGTCATTGTCGTTCAGGATATCGGCGAATTCCCGGAGGATGTGGCAGGCCTCGGGCTTGATGTCGGCGCTGCCGGATGAAAAGAGAATGTCCGAATGGAACTTGCTGACTCCGGTGGTCGGATCAAACTCGAATTGCGGATACTTGCGGGCGAGTTCCTCGAAGCGGCGCGTCGTCTCGCGTGAGAGCGGACTCGGCTGATTCTTGTGACGGTTCAGGAGGCTGATGTACTTCTGGTGCATCTTGCCGCGCTCGGCGCTGAGGTTGTCGAGCCGCTGATTCGCAGCCTGCAGGCTGCTTTCCAGCCGCTGGCGATCGGCCGCGAGCGAATCGCGTTCGGCCCGCATCGCCTGCGCCTGCTGATACGCCTGCATCGACTGCCACTGGGCCTGCCGGTACGTCTGGTACGGCACCATGTTGCAGGCGGTCGAGCCGCAGAGAATGAGACCGACAAATCCAGTGACGAGAACCCGTGCCGGAATTGGCATGGAGAGGCTCCTTATAGAACTCTCACGGCAGTCGGGTACGTCACTGAGCGCTGCGCAATACGGGACGCAGAGGGACAGGCGTACGAAAACTGCCGGCTGTGCGACAATGTCTCGCAGGAACGAATTGTTTTGTGTGGGAATCGGAGAGAGAGAGGTGAGATTGTTCCGAGATTCCTGAGGGAAAATTGCTTTTCCGGCAAGATCTGCGGGACAATTCGGGCGGATTTATAGTGAGTCGCCCCAAGTGTGCCTAGATGAATTTTCGAAATTTTTTCGCCGGAGCCCAACTTTCCCTAAAGTTCTGAGGCGATGGCGCATCGAACGTCCGTCCGGTCAAACAAAGAACCCGGCTCGCGACTTGCGAACCGGGTTCTCGTTTCAGTCCGTGTTCATTTTCAGGTCGATCAGCTCGACAGAACCGACTTCAGCAGGTCAAGAATCGGGCCGCTGACGATTGTCGGTTCGAGCGGAGCCCACATCGTGCGGATGAGGTCGAACGTCACGATGAGGCACATCGACATCAGAAGCGTCGAGAGTGCCAGACCGACGAACGTTCCGGTTCCCCAATCCGCTTCGGCCGCAGGCGCGGCGAGTCGTCCCGGGGAAACCGGCGCGGTGAACTCCGCGTGGCTTTCTCCCGATTCGAACGTTTCTTCGAAGTCCTCGTCGGCGGCGTCGAAAACGTCGAGCTCGTCGAGCTGATCTTCTTCGGCGAACGTGTCTTCGGCGACTTCGAGGTCTTCATCGTCGCTGAAATCTTCGGCTTCGGCGAAGTCGACACTCGAGCCTGCCATATCGAAGGCGCTGCTTCCCGGCTTCTTGTGGCTGCCGGATGAAGAAGGCATTTCTCCCATCTCGTCATCGTCGAACAGGATGACACCGGTGTCCGCGTCGGTATCGGAGGTCTTCGAAGCTCCTCCCTGGAGAGAGTAGGTGTCTCCCTCATCACCGAGAGCAGCCACTTCCATCTGGGTATCGTCGAGATCGTCGTCCCCATCGGGCATCTGGAGCATCGGCACGGTGCCGCGCACGTCTTTGCCCTTGTCGCCGCGATCGAGGCGAATTCCGCTGTCCGGGCCGGAGAGTGAAATGCCGCTGTCCGGAATCTTGTCGAGGGCGATACCGCTGTCGGCCATGCCGGCCAAAGCAATGCCGCTATCGGCTCGCTCGAGTGAAATGCCGCTGTCGGCCAGACTCTGCAGCGAAATACCGCTGTCGGACGAACTGCTGTTATCTCCCGCAAGGACGACGCTGCTGCCGAAGTCGAGTCCGACGCCGCTGTCATCGCCGGCAAGTACGGAGGAGTCTCCCGAGGCGGAAGAGCCGCCCGCGAGCGCGACGTCATTGGCACTGCTGCCGCTGAGCGCGTCCGCACTGCTTCCTGATCCCGATCCGACGTCCATGCTGCTGCCGTCGAGCGACGTGAGACGGATATCGCTTTCGCTGCTGCGGAAGCCGACATCGCTCGAACCGCCGACGAGTTGCACGTCACTGTCGCTGCCACTTCCGGTCAGATCCCCGACGAGAGCAGAGTCCGCGAGACGGACATCGCTTTCGGTGTCGGAACCGATGAGCTTCACGTCGCTGTCGCTGGCGGAGTCGTCCTGCTTGTCGGACTGAGCCGACGCGAGCGTCACGTCGCTGTCGGAGTCGTCACCGATCAGTTTCACGTCGCTGTCGGTACCCGAATCGACGATCGGCCGCGGTTCGTCGGCGAGGCGGACGTCGCTGTCGGAATCCCCCATGGCGGAAAGGAGAACTTCCGGATCGCTGTCGCTCCCTTCGCGGAGTTTGTCGTCGAGAATCAGGCGGACGTCGCTATCGGAAGTGCGCTTCAGCGAACGCATCCCCGAGTCGGACGAAGACGAAGAATCGTCGAGAATCGGCACGTCGGGATGCGAATCGGCCTGTCGACTGCGGCCGTATTCCTCCACGTCTTCCGATTTGAACTTCCACGTTCCCCGGTCCGCGAAACCTCGGATCTCTCCGCGCTCACGGAGCCGAATCAACTCATCCGGCTGAATGCGCAGAATTGCGGAAGCTTCTTCGAGACTGAGGTACTTCTTGATGGCCATATTGCTCCGACTCCGACATTGGGGAGCATCCGTGCGAGAAGGTTCGCTTGCAGGTTGCCAGAACCGGTATGACGGAAGCGACCGCGCCAACCGCTACAACCCGATCGAAGAACAGCACAACTTGTTTTCTGACATGTTGTTATGAGCTGTGGGCTCTCTTAGTTCATTGTAAGGGGCAATCGACCCATTGCAAGCAGTTTGATTCGGAACCCGAAGCAAAACCTGTATCGGGCAGCAGGCGCCGCGGACGCCACTCGAAATCGGAGAGGGACGACTTCGAAACTCAGCTTTCCGCGTTCCGAAACGGTCCCGCCGATTTCGTCCTAAACCCGTTATATTAGGGCACCTCCGTGAACTGAATCTCCGCCCGATTCCAGAGACGTTATGCCGGCTCCGGTTGCATCCCACACGGCTTTTCCGGTCTCCGTTCCGCTCCCGGAAGTCACCCGGGCGGTCGTCTGGAATCAGGCTCTCTGGACTGCCGGATACGCTCTGACGACCGGTGGATTCTTCAATTACTTTGCCCGGGAACTGGGTGCGGGCGACCGGATCATGGCCCTGCTTCTGGTCATTCCGGAAACCGTCGGAATTCTCGCACTCAGTACGCGGCCAGTTGTTCGCCGCCTGGGAAACCGGAAGCGGGTCTGGATCGCCTTTTCGATCGCCGCCCGAATCGTCTCTGTGGGGATCCCGCTGCTCGCACTCGTGGAATCGCAGCACGCCGGTTCCGCCGCGCTCCGGGGACTGGCGGTGCTGCTTGCATTATCTCAGGGGCTGGGGGCTATTGCGTATATCGCGATGCTTTCCTGGATAGCGGACCTCGTTCCCGAAGAACGCCGCGGCCGGTTTTTCGCGCGCCAGCAAGTCGCGGAGTTCTCGATTCTGCTCGTCGTTCCCATTGCCGGCGGCGCCGTCGTCGATTCGTGGCGTGAAACAGGCAGCCGCGAAGACCTTCTCCTCGTTTACATGCTGATGTTCGGCGCCGGAATCTTCCTGCAACTGATCTCGATGGCCCCGCTACTTCGCTTTCCGGATGCTCGCGTCCGGGAAGAGGACGTTTCAAACTCGCCCCCGACAGGCAGCGCAATCGGAGAGACGTTCCGCAATCGCTCACTGCGCTTCCTGATACTGCATAACTGGTGGCTTGCTGCCGCAAACGGAATGACGCAGTCAGTTTTCTTCGGGTTTCTGACAGGACCGTTGGGCGTGCAGCTCACGATCTACCAGGTTCTCGCTACGATTCCCCGAGTGGTTGGAATTCCGGCAAGTCTGTGGACCGGCGCGCACATTGATCGACATGGCAACAAGCGCATGATGATCGCGGGGGTGCTCGCGGCAGGGGCTGCTTCGATGCTCTTCTGGCTGATCGCCACTCCCGAGGAGTGGTGGTGGGTCTTCGGCGCGTACGTGCTGTGGGGACTTTGGCCGATGGTGAATATTCCGGGCCGCAATCTCGTACTTTCTCTTTCACCTCCGGTCAACAACACGACCGAGCTCGCACTCTTTAGAAACGTCGGCGGATTGATTGCCGGACTGAGTGGCCTGGCAGGAGGCCTGTGGCTGGCCGAGTTGAAAGAGAATTCGTTCTCGCTGCCATGGCCGGGCTCGAACATCGGGCCGTACCAGTTGCTCTTTCTCGTTTCGCTCGCAGGACGAGCCACATCGGTGCTGTGGCTACTGCCGGTGACAGATTACAATCGAAATTCGACGCAACCGAATTTGTAGGCGCTCGGATATCTCAAAATCAGTACAACGACCTCGCTCTCAATCGCCGGTGGAAAGTTTGTGCGCCCGCAACAAGACTCGATCTATGAAATAATTGATCGCTTTCGCGAGCACCCCGCGATGTATGTGGGCAAATCGTTAAAACAGGATCTGGTCAACATCTTTCAGGCTGTTCTGAGTGGTGTGTGCATGGCCGAGCTCGAGCCAGGA
>JBFWWA010000060.1:0-12891 GCA_050246455.1 Planctomycetaceae bacterium | reverse complement strand
CGACGGGGGATCTTGCCGGCAGCTGGGATCCCCGCGCGCCGTGGGGGCACTACGGCGGCCGCGTTTACTCGACGGCGTTGAGCACTCTTTGCCTCGAAGTGTATTATCGCTTCCTGCCGCTGTACCAGATCGGCGAGCCGTTCCCCGAGCAGTGACGATCTCAACCCCGACTGCATGCCGCTTGCGGCTTCGCGGGATGATCGCTTGACTCCGGAACGTTATCAGGAATGCTCGCAACTCGAACTTCACCGCCGCGCCTCTTGCGGAGACGAAAGAAGGATTCGGATGTCGAAAGTGGATGCCCTTTACGACGAACTCATTGCGGACCTCAAAAAAGCAGCGATTCTCAGCTCGATCTCGAGCCTCGCCGGCTGGGACGAGCAGACATACATGCCCAAAGGTGGGGTGTCGCATCGATCGGAACAATCGAGCCTGCTTGCCGGGATGCTGCATGAACGGGCGACGTCCGCACGGCGCGGCGAACTGATTGCCGCCCTGGAAGGAAGCGATCTCGGCGACGAATTCAGCGTGCGCCGGATCAACATCCGCGAAGCACGCCGTCAATACAACAAGGCCGTCAAGCTGCCGCAACGACTCGTCGAGGAACTTTCCCGCGTCTGTTCGTTCGCACAGCAGGCATGGGTCGAAGCGCGGAAGAAGAAGGACTACAAGACCTTTGAGCCGTGGCTCGAAAAAGTCGTCGCTCTCAAAAAAGAAGAAGCGGCGGCAATCGGTTACAAGGAAGCCCCGTACGATGCTCTTCTCGACGACTACGAGCCGGGGGCGACGGCGAGCTCGATTCAGAAAATCTTCACCCCGCTCCGCGAGGAACTGGTAAAGCTCGTGCAGCAGATCGGCGCATCCAGAAAGCGCCCCGACGTCTCGATTCTGACGCGGAAGTATCCTGTTGACGCACAAAAGCGATTCGCGACCGAAGCGGCATCAAAGATTGGATTCAATTTTGATGAAGGTCGCCTCGACGAGACGGCGCACCCTTTCTGCAGCGGTATCGGCCCCGGCGATACGCGCCTGACGACCCGCTACGACGAGCATCATTTTCCCGGCGCGTTTTTCGGAGTGCTGCATGAAGCCGGGCACGGAATCTACGACCAGGGGACGGATCGAGATGCCTACGGCACTCCGAAAGGGTGCGCCGTCTCGCTCGGCGTCCACGAATCTCAGTCGAGAATGTGGGAGAACTTCGTCGGCAGGAGCCGCGCATTCTGGACGTACTTCTTCGGCGACGCCCGGAAGGCATTTCCCGAAGCGCTCGCATCGACGTCGCTCGACGATTTTCATTTCGCAATCAACGACGTTCGCCCGTCGATGATCCGCGTCGAATCCGATGAGGTGACTTACAACCTGCACATTATGCTTCGCTTCGAAATTGAACAGGCGCTCACGAGCGGAGCGCTCAACGTCAAGGATGTTCCCAGCGCGTGGAATGAAGCCTTCACCCGTTCGTTCGGCATCACGCCGAAGGACGATTCCGAAGGATGCCTGCAGGACATCCACTGGAGCTTCGGCGGCATCGGCTACTTCCCGACCTACTCGCTCGGGAATATGTATGCGGCGCAGCTCTTCGAAGCGGCGGCGCGTGACCTCGGCGACCTGCACGCACAGTTCGCGAAGGGGGAATTTGACCCACTCCGAAAGTGGCTGAACAGGCAGGTCCACGAGCCGGGCCAGACGTACCCTCCCGCGAAGCTGATCGAGCGCATCACCGGCAGTCCCCCGTCGCACGAACCGCTCGTCGCACACCTCCGTGCGAAGTTCACTCCGCTGTACGGCCTCTGAACAGATACTCCGCGCTGTGACCAGCGTGATGAAGACGTTCGGGTATCGTCGGTCAGTCCGCCGGCGCCGATTCGTTCAACGGTTCGCACTGTTCCATTTGTGCCGATGAGTTCCGGGAGTTGCGGCGGTGACGATCGCTCAGCTCGAATCGTCTCGCACTGGTATCGCGCATGGAAGCGCATGTGACGGTTCTGCGCCGGTTGTCGCTCGTGCGCGATATGCACCGCCGGTAGCGCGGGTTGTTCCGAATCTCGCAGCAGCGCTTTGCGAGTCGCAGCTTGCGCGCTGGTGAACACTCGATGAGCCGCACCGCGCCGCCGATATATTTCGAGCGACCGCTGCAACGGCTGTCGGAAACATGTCAGGTATGACCCGCTCCGCGTGCGTCATGCCGACGGCAGTGCCCCACCGCAAAACTGGAAAGACCGGCCCTGAATGGCTGCACGCATCCCTTTCTGCCGCTATATCCCGCTCTGTCTGGCTTTGGCGCTCTCGGCGCTTCAACCGGCATTACCGGCCCAGGCGGAATCCCCGATCGAGGGGTTCGTTCAACGGACGATGCGTGATGAAACGGGCGAGCACAAATACGCGGTCTTCGTCCCGCCGGGATACACCCCCGAGAAGAAATGGCCGGTCATTCTCTACTTGCACGGTTTCAGCTCCCGCGGCACCGACAACACGCTGCAGCTGATGGGCGGGCTCGCCCCGCAGGTCCGGGCGAAGGGAGAGAACTTCCCGTTTCTGGTTGTCTTCCCGCAATGCGAGGACCTGGAATCGCAAATCTTTGAAGCCTGGACGGCTGAGAGCTCCGATGGCAAACGCGCCATTCGCATTCTCGATGAAGTCGAGAAGGAATTCAGCGTCGATAAGCGGCGCGAAGTTCTGACCGGCTGGTCAATGGGGGGCTTCGGCGCATGGAGTCTGGCGGCGGCCTACCCCGCACGCTGGTCAGCCGTTGCCATTGTTGCCGCTGGGGGCGAGCCGGACGTTGCCGCCAAAGTGCACGCCCCGGTCTGGGCCTTCGTCGGAACGAAAGATCCGTTCATGAAAGTCGAGACGAATCGCCGCATGATCGAGGCGGTGAACGGCAGCGGCGGGACCGGGCATCTCACCATTCTTCCAAATGCCGGCCACAACATCGGCCACGTCGTCTATGCGGAAGACGCGCTGTACGAATGGATGCTCAATCCGAAGTCTGTCCCGAAGGGAGAGAGCGTCGTGCGGAATGCAACCCGCAAGGCGAGCCCGGTCGAAATGGGGGCCGACATGGAAATGCCGTTCGTCCCGTCGGTCGAAGTGCCGCAGTCGGTTTACTTCCGACTCGACAATGAATCGCTCGAAGCACTTGCCTACTTTCTGCCCGGAATGATTCCCGAAGACGCGCTTTCCGGTTGGGTTGCCGACAAAACGCAGACGACGTTCGCCGCCGGGCTCCGCTTCGACGTCAACCTTTCCGGCATCAACTATCGCGGTGAGGTGGAACGGGTTCGGGTGAAGACCCGGAAAGATGGCTGGATCAACGTTCAGATCGGCATGCGCAACATGCTGATGGAAATCGGCACGACGCGCGTGAGCGGTATGATGACCTCCACCACTGCCGGTTCGATGCAGATTGTGATCGGGCATGAGCGGCCGGTCTGGCTGACCATCGACGTCCGTCCGCGTATTGAAGACCGACGTCTGCGGCTTGAAGCAGGGCCGGTGCAGTTTGAAATTCCCGATGACAACTTTTACGTAACATCCCCATCGTACGTTTCCTCTCGCGGTATGCCCTTCCTGAGACGCCGCGTGGCGGCATCGATCTCGGACAAGCTGGTGACCGGCGCGTACTCGAAGAAGGGGGAGATTGAAGCCCAGGTGCTCGCTTCGGTCCCGGCGCTCCTCGAAAAGATGCACTCGCGGCTCGATGAGAACCTCGACACGCCGCGCTACCTCAACGATTGGCCGATGCCGGCCTACATGCCGCGTTACAAGATGTGGCCCACCGAAATGGTGGTGAATGAAGCGGGGATCTCCGTGATCCTCGGCATGACCATTTCCCGTCCCGGATTCGACACGAAACCTCCGTCGGTCCGGCGCATCGAGCGACCCGCTCTCAACCTGGCAAGCCTTTCGAAATCGAAGGGACTGATTTTCGGCAAGAGTGAGGCGCTGATCGAAGGTTTGACGACCGCGATTCTCGAGACGCGCGCCGCCTCTGCCGATATCCACGATCTGATCACGATCCCCGAGCTTGCGGCCCTCGCGGAAAGGGATGAACTGGTCGAGATCATTCCCGATCTCGCCCGTTACGGAGAGAATCTGCAGACCCGGGCCCGGATCAAGATGCTCGCACCGGTGTCACTCGTTCCCGTCGATACGGCGCTGCTCGGCGATTCGGCTGCCGACTCGAAGCGTGCCCTGGAAGTCCGCATTCCGAGGATGCAGATCGCCGTGGATATCAGGACGGACCGCTCGCAGCAGAAATGGACGCCGTGCGCCGAGTTTGATCTCAAGATTGCGCAGCGATTAAGCATCAGCCTCGACAAGTCCGATTTCGCTGTCCGCAAAATCGCAACGAACCTGCTCGGCGATCTGAAGATCTCAGCCGTTGCCCGCTTCCATGACGATTACGAGCCGATGCAGTCCTCGCTCGATTCGGGACGTGTCGCCGCAATTTTCCGCGCGGGATGGGATGCACACGCCGACCAGATGCTTCAAACCCGCACCATTCCCGAGCTTGCTTTCGGTTCGGCGAAGTTCCGGGCGACTGAAGTTCAATTCGCCGATTCCTACCTCACGACGCGATTCCTTCCGGCACGCACACGGATCGTTAACAAGAGCGACCAGCCGCTCGAGTACGAGCTGCGCGGCCCGTTCAGCCAATGGGGGGGGCCGTACACGCTCGCACCGGGCGAATTCCATGAGTTCCGCGTTCCGTACGATCTGACCTTCCGTCAGAACACGGGCGAAAACGAAGTGAAGTACACACTTCCGCTCGGCTCGAGCTCGACGTACCGATCGCTGGCTGACGGAAAGAGTCCGGAGCTCCTGCAGGCGAAAAAGCCGACAGGAGACGCCTCGCGGAACTGAGTTCGGCGGTTCCAGGAGGAATGCGATCAGATTCGGCCGTGAGCGGCGGCGATCTCAGCGCATCACTTCCGCATAGACCTCGCGGATGCGGCTCGTCATGTTCTCGTGTCGGAACCGGTCGGTGAACTTCGCACGGCCGGTTTCACCGAGACGCGAGCGCAAAACGGAATCCCGCGCAAGTGCCGTGAGCGCGTCGGCCAGTTGCTCCACAGATTGCGGCGGGATCAGGAAGCCGGTTTCATCCGGAATGACCACTTCCCTGGCACCATCGACGTCGAAGCTCACCACGGGCTTTCCGGAAATCAATCCTTGCGGAAGGACCCTCGCCAGGCCTTCCCATAAGCTCGTATGCACCACCGCATCGCAGGCGTGGATCAGTTCGGGAATGCGTGACGGCGGAACCAGCCCGGTAAAAACGAACCGATCGGCCAGCCCCCCCCTTGCGATCTCTGCTACATACTTCTCGCGCAGAATTCCGTCGCCCACGAACAGAAAGCGGACGTGGGGATTGTCGGCGCACACTCGCTTCGCCGCCTCGATGACGAATTCGTGTCCTTTGAGATGAAACAGCCGCGCAACCTTGCCGAACACGACGTCATCCGGCTGGAAACCGAGTTCGGTGCGAACGTCAGCGCGAGAGCGCGGCGGATTGAGAAACGGTTCAACCTCCATTCCGCTGTAGATCGTGACGAACTTGTCGCGCGGAGCAATGCCGGCAGCAACGTACTGATCGGTCATTGCATCGCAGACGCTGATGAATTTATCGGTGCGGCTTGCAGCCCATTTTTCCGCGGCAATATACGACCGATGCAGAATCGGATTCTGTCCGTAATGAAACGCGGCGCCGTGGATCGTATGCACCACCGGAATCCGAAGTTTGGCTGCTGCGGCGCGGCCCAGTATTCCCGCCTTTGAGCTGTGCGTGTGGATCACATCCGGCTTCAATTCGCGAAGCATCGCGAAAAGATTCCGGTAACTGGCGATATCGCGCAGCGGATGAATATTCCGGCGCATGTCGGGGATGATCCGCAGGTTGAGCCCACCCGCTCGTGCACGCTCCTCGAGGCTTCCTTCGGGTCCGACCCCAGGCCCCGTGATCAGCGTCACCTCATCCTTGTGCCGGTGATGCTGCCCTTCGACGGTCAGCAGCGTGTTCTCTTGAGCGCCGCCGATGATGAGCCGGGTGATGACGTGCGCAACCTTCATGCGGTCGGCCCCCCTGCCCCGATGCCGAATTCGTCGCCGTAATCGACCTCGACGAGGTACAGCCCGTGTGCCGGCGCGGTGGTGCCGGCATGTGCTCGGCTTTGCGATTCGAGAATCTGTTTGAGATCCGCCCCGTTCCATTTGAGTTCGCCGACGCGGATCAGCGTACCGATGATGGCGCGGACCATGTTGTAAAGAAATCCGTCGGCAACGACGTCGAACCAGAGAAACGGCCGTTGCTGCGCGTCATCCTCCAGTGCGTGCTGTTTTTTGTCGACCCCACGGTCCCACGTTGGCCAGCCGGCGTGCCGCGTTACCGAAGTTTCGAAGATTGTGCGCACACTGGAGGACTTGTTCGGAAAATGCGATTCGAACGAACGGAAGTCGTGCGTGCCGACAAGGACCTGAGCCGCTTCGTGCATCGCGCCGGCATCAAGCCGGCCTCGCCAGTGGTACGCATACTGGCGTAGGAACGGATACTTCGCCCGCCCGGTATGAATGACGTAGCGGTATCGTTTTTTCTTTGCGGAACGGGTCGCGTGAAAATCTTCGGGGACGTCGACAGCCTCTCGGACGATGATATCTTCGGGGAGCCGAACCTGCAGAGCGGCGCGAATGCCTTCGCAGGAAATCGTCGACGTTGTCGGAAAGTTGGCAACCTGCCCGATGGCGTGCACGCCGGCGTCGGTCCTTCCTGCGACCATGATGCGGACCTTCTCTCCGGTCAGGTCGTGAATTGCCCCTTCAATGACTTCCTGAACCGAGGTTCCGTTCGGCTGGACCTGCCAGCCTGCGTAGTTCGTGCCGTCGTAGGCCAGAGTGAGACAGACGTTCCGCATCAGGTGAGTCAATTGAAAGGGGCGCGATGTCTCATCGCTCGCGCGGTGGGTCGATCAGAATTCTCAGGAAATGTCGAAACGCTTCTTCCAGCGGGCAAGCTGTTCTTCGACGGCCCGCCTGCCGCCCGATCCATAACTGCTGAGGGCCGCAACGGCATTCTGCACGCCGAGAACCTTGAAGACCCCCTCGTCGAGCCTGTCGCAGGCTTCGCGAAGCTCGTCGAGACTCAATTCCGCGAGCCGGCACGATTTTCTGTCGCAGAGCGCAACCAGCTTCCCGACCGTCTCGTGGGCCGTGCGCATCGGCACACCTTTAACGATGAGATGCTCCATCAGCGTCGTCGCGTCGAGAAATCCTTCTTCCAGGCGGGCGGCAATCCGTTCCTTCTGTAATTCGGCTCCCGAAATAATGCTCGGTGCAAGTTCGAGGCAAGCCGTAACCGCGTCGAGTGAATCGAAGAGCGCGACTTTGTCTTCCTGCAAATCGCGGTTGTAGGCAAGCGGGAGGCCCTTGAGCAGAACGAGAATCTGCTGCGACGCGGCGATGATGCGTGCCGACTTCCCGCGAATCAGCTCCAGCACGTCGGGATTCCGCTTCTGCGGCATGATCGAAGAGCCGGTCGTGTAGGCATCGGGAAGTTTCAGAAACCCGAACTCCGTCGAGAACCAGAGAATCCACTCTTCGGCCCAGCCGCTGAGATGCACCGCGACGAGGGCGAGAGCTCCGAGGAACTCCGCGAGGAAATCGCGATCGCTCGAAACGTCGATGCTGTTGGCCGCGACGTCCGCAAAGCCGAGTTGATCCGCGGTAAAGGCGCGATCGATCGGGAGGGATGTACCGGCAAGCGCCGCAGCGCCGAGAGACGAAACGTTGACCCGCTTCAGACAATCGGCGAGCCGACCGCGATCGCGCTCGAATTTCTCGCAATACGCCAGCCAGTAGTGAACCGCTAGGACCGGCTGGGCCCGCTGGAGGTGTGTGTACCCCGGCAGCACGACGTCGCCGTCGAACTCCGCCCGCGAGACGAAAGCGCGCTGGACCTCTTCGAGCAACTGGTCGAGGCGGCCGATCGCCTCTCGGACATACAGCTTCAGGTCGTTCGAGACCTGGTCGTTGCGGCTGCGGGCGGTGTGGAGCTTGCGGCCGACATCTCCAATTCGTTCGATGAGCGCGGTCTCGATGTGCATGTGCACATCTTCCAGCTCCTGGCGGAACGGCAGCTTCCCCTGCTCGATCTCAGTGAGAATCTCAGCCAGCGCCCCGACGATCTGCTCGCACTCCTGCGGCGTCAGCAGCCCGGCTTTCGCCAGCATTCTCGCGTGGGCCTGCGAGCCTTGGACATCGACCCCGGCCAGCCTGTGATCAAAGCTGATCGACTCGGTGAACCGCTCAACGCGCGGATCGGTTTTCTGCTGAAATCGTCCCCCCCACGCTTTTGCCACTGCACCCTGTTTCCTTGCGCACGAGGTGCGCTTATCTGGCCACAAACCTTAATCCAATCATACTTTAGACGTGCACGGGGGCATGGTCAACCAGCGACAACGCATGCGAATACCCGGATTTGAAGGCTGACCTCCCACCAGAAAATTGACACCGGTCCCGAGGGGTAGGTACTCTGCAGAATGTAGGAAAAATCCAACGACCAACGTCGATTTCATGCTTTCGATGAGGCTTTGCGACATCATGAAGACCAACCGAATGGCCTGTCTCGCAGCGAAAACTCTGATTCTTCTCAGCGCGGGAATGCTCGCCCCGAGTATCGCAACGGCTCAGCAGGCCGATACCAGCATCAAAATCCTTCCGGCCACGAAGGCTGTCGCGGAAACGACTCCGGCGGCACCGGCTCCGGCCGACGACAAAACGGCTGCACCGAAGGCAACGATGAGCTACGAAGAGGCCTACCGGTCAATTCCCTTCAGCCGGGCGGAATATCAGGCAAACCCGTCCTACCGACATGACGCCGCGCTCGAAATCATGTTCGGGCAGCTTCGACCGACGACCATCGTCCGCAACGCCCTGCCGTCAACGGCCACAGACTACGGCTACAATTACTTCGACTACATCACGCCGTACAGCTACTACCGACGAGGTTACGGCCGTAGCTACAACTTCTTCTATCCGCGGCCGAGCGTGTATCGCCGCTACTGATCGAGCGGACCTCGGCTAAGCGCAGAATTGAACATTTCATCGGCGGTTCGGATCTGTTCCGGGCCGCCGATTGCACGTTCACTCTCCGGCTGATAGCCTCCGCAGAGATGTTGGAATGCGGGTTTCCCGGAGCGCGGTCGATGTCGGATGATCAAAAACGGGCCGTAGTGCTCGTGAGCGGCGGGCTCGACTCGGCCACCACGCTGGCGATCGCGCGAAACGAAGGTTACGAATGCTACGCGCTGTCGTTCGATTACGGGCAGCGGCACCGCTTCGAGCTCGACGCTGCGCGCAATGTCTGCAAGTCGTTCGGCGTCGCGAAACATGTGGTGCTCCCGCTCGATCTTCGCGCGTTCGGCGGCTCGGCCCTCACCGACGACATCGACGTCCCGAAGGATCGGGATGACGGCGAAATGGCATCCGGAATTCCAGTGACCTACGTCCCCGCGCGCAATACCGTTTTTCTTTCGCTCGCGCTCGGGTGGGCGGAAGCGATCGGTGCGGCCGATATCTTCATCGGCGTGAACGCGGTCGACTACAGCGGCTACCCCGACTGCCGTCCCGAATTCATCAGCGCCTTTACGACACTCGCGAACCTGGCAACGAAAGCCGGGGTGGAGGGGACGGCGAAGTTTCAGGTCCATACACCGCTCATCGCACTCAGTAAATCGGAGATTATCCTCCGCGGTGCGGAACTCGGCGTTAATTTCGCGTTGACTCACAGCTGCTACGATCCTGACGCATCGGGCAAGCCGTGCGGACGATGCGACTCCTGCCGGATTCGCCTCAACGGTTTTAGCGACGCATCCCTCCAGGACCCGGTGGAATACGCGCAGCGGTAACAGTGACATGCAGATTACGGAACTCTTCCATTCGGTTCAGGGAGAAGGAAAGTACGCGGGAACGCCGTCGGTGTTCGTGCGGACGACGGGCTGCAATCTCCGCTGCTGGTTCTGCGATACCCCGTACACATCCTGGGAGCCCGAAGGGAGCAGGCGATCGTGGGAATCGGTCCGCGATCAGGTTCTGGCGTACGACTGCGAACATGTCGTGATCACGGGCGGCGAACCTCTGCTTCAGGCGGAAGTTGGGCCGCTCACCCGCACACTTCATGATGCGGGGCGGTTCATCACCATCGAAACCGCGGGAACGGTGCTGCTGCCGGTGTACGCCGACCTGATGTCCATCAGCCCGAAACGGCCGAACTCGACGCCGTGGGAACGGGACAAAGAGTGGGCCCTCAGACACGAAGCAACACGCGACAATCTCGATACGCTTCGCAGCTTGACGGCCGAATACCCGTACCAGCTCAAGTACGTCGTCGACCAGCCGGAGGATATCGCCGATGTCGACGCGCACATCGCAACAATTTCCGGAATCGAACCGGATCGCGTCTACCTGATGCCGCAGGGAGTGGTGGCTGAGGAACTCGCCACCCGAATGACTTGGATCAAAGCCGCCGCCGCGGAACGGAATTATCGTGTGTCGCCGCGGCTCCACATCGAACTTTTCGGCAACGTCCGCGGAACGTAATCGCAGACGCGTACCGCATCGATCCCCGGCTGTATCACGAACGGTGCATTACGCACGCTCAAGCCGGCGATACGCCGCGACTACGGCGCGCTCCCCCTCAATGCCTGGGGCGGAGTTCCCATGTTCCATTCCGAACAGGCCGTCATAGCCGCGGGAGTCCGTCAGCGCGAAGAACCGGCGGAAGTCGAAGCTTCCCGTTCCCGGCTCTTTGCGGCCGGGGAAATCGCCGATCTGGAAGTAACCGATGTTATCCCAGTGCTTCGCGGCCAGTTCCAGCACATCCGGCTCGGTGACTGCCTGATGGTAGAGGTCGAACAGCAGACGGCAGTGATCGCTCCCCACGGCTTCGCAGAGCTCCCCCCCTTGCGCCATGCTGTGCAGATACATCTGCGGGCTCCGTCCCCAGTGATTGAGCGGCTCGAGGAACATCCGGGTGTTGGTTCGCTCGCAGATTTCGGCGCATCGCTTCAGCAGATCGACTGCATTGGCCTGCTGGCAGTCGTCCGACAACCATTCATCCCGACGGCCCGGCACGACAATAAACCCGGACGCATTCGCGCGCCGAGCTGCCTCAGCCGCTCGCGACACGTCGCCGAGAACCTGGAGACGGAAATCCTTCCGCCCGGATGCAAATGTCGGATTGCCGAAGTCGGCTGAACCGACGAAGAGCCCCATTCTCATTCCGTGGTGAGCAAGTCCTCTCGCGATCTTCTCCTGCTCGCGCAGGGGACGATTGAGGAAACTGTTGTCTTCCAAAGCTGCGAATCCCTCGCCGGCCATGAACCGGATCTGTTCGAGCGGATCGTCCCCCCCAAGATGGCGGAACATTCCCAGATGCGGGGCGTAGGCGCGGCGAAATCGGGAACGTTCACCCTGAGCGCCGGCCTCTGAACGCTCGATACTTCGACCTGCGGCGACACCGGACATCAGCGCGAGCCCGGCAGCTCCGGCGGAAAGGGTTCCGAGAAAATCGCGGCGGCTGACCTCAGAAATTCGCGGCATCGAGATCGTCACTTTTGTTCTCTCCGGGGAAATACCGAAAATCGCGGCTCGGCGCGACGGCAAGTCCGATGATGGCGTTGACTCAGCGGCTCTGCAAGCGGCAAATCGTCTGCTACGATGCGAAAATTCTCGAGAATTCGTTAATAGTCGTCCGTCGACGCGGTTCTTATCGCAAAGGAATCCGATGCCGCGCGAGGTCTTTATTCACCGTTCACAGATCAGCGCCCCGGCGCAGGCCGTTTTCGACTGGCATGCGCGCGACGGGGCATTCGAGAGGTTGACGCCCCCCTGGCAACCAGTCCGTCTTGTTTCCCGAACCGGCGGAATTGACGGCGGAACGGTCGTGATCGATATCAAGGCGGGGCCCGTGTGGCGGCGCTGGGTCGCGGAGCATCGGGGTTACGAGGCCGGGCACCGCTTTCAGGATGTCCAGGTCAGCGGTCCGTTTGCACTCTGGGAACACACGCATACAATCACTCCGAACGGGCCGGAAAGCTGCGAACTCGAAGACCGGATCGAATACGCTCTTCCCGGCGGGTCGATCGGCCGTTTGATCGCAGGCCGGAGTCTGCGGTTGATGCTCGAGCGGATGTTCGAGCATCGGCATCGGGTCACAGCGGATGACATCGCCCGGCACCGGGCCTACAAGGAGAAGAGCGCCATGAAGGTTCTCGTCAGCGGAGCTTCCGGACTGGTGGGCTCAGCGCTCGTGCCGTTCCTCTCGACCGGCGGGCACGAAGTCCATCGGCTCGTGCGGACGCCGACCTCCGAACCACGGACGATTCAATGGGATCCTCAACTCGGGAACATCAATCGGGACCGGCTTGCGGGCTTCGACGCGGTGGTCCACCTCTCGGGCGAGAACATCGCATCGCGGTGGACGCGAAAGCAGATGTACCGCATTCGCGAAAGCCGTGTCGAGAGCACCCGGCTTCTGAGCGAGGCGCTCGCCCGTTCAAGTGCGCCGCCGAAGAGTTTTCTGTGCGCATCGGCCACCGGGTTTTACGGCGATCGCGGCAGCGAGCCGCTTGATGAAACGAGCGCATCGGGCACCGGGTTCCTGTCCGACGTCTGCAGAGAATGGGAGAATGCCTCCGAATCGCTCCGCGCCAAGGGAATTCGCACAGCCTTTCTGCGGTTCGGAATTATTCTGACCCCGGCCGGCGGGGCGCTCGCGAAAATGCTGCTCCCCTTCAAACTCGGACTCGGCGGTCCGATCGGTGATGGAAAGCAGTACTGGAGCTGGATCGGGATCGATGATGTCATCGGCGCGATTCATCATGTCCTGATGAA
>JBFWWA010000059.1:0-12900 GCA_050246455.1 Planctomycetaceae bacterium | reverse complement strand
GCCCGCGCGATCATTATTCCGTCGCGGATTGATTACAGCAAAATTCCGATCGAGTTTGAGAAATGGCGTGGGGAGACCCTGGAATCCAACGCCCGCATTACCGAAGCGACAGGGGCCGACCTTGTCGAGGATCGTGTCTACCGTCTGGCCGGGCAGGAAGACGTATACGTGCACTTCGGTTCCTGGGTTGATCCTGAGTCGCGCGCTCCGCACCTTCCGCAGTCGTGCTATTCGGAAAGCGGCTGGAAGCTGATCAAGGAAAAAACGGAGAAGGTCACGCTCCGGAAATCGAGCGAAGCTCCAATTACTGCGGCCTTGTTGACCTGGGATGGCGAGAAGGGGCAGATTCGCACGTTGCACTGGTACACGCGCGGAAGCCTCTCTTTCGTCGACTGGGAAGGGGGATGCGACGCGTACCGTCAGCTCTGGGGCCGGTCCGAATGGCCCGCGATCGACAAGGTGCTGATGCAGACTCCCAACGACGATCCCGACCGCGCGAAGGACCGGATCGTCGATCTCGCGGAGCGGATTTCCGGGTGGATTCAGCAGGTTCAATGACCGGCGGACATTTTTTGGCGGATGTCGGCAGGCGCGCATGCTGAACTCGCTTGAGGAAAAACCGATTCCCACGTTGCGCGAACCTGCGGAAAGCGACGCGGCCGAGGGCACCGTTCGGCCGGACGGGACGTTGACGACCGATATCGCAGCGGCTTCTCATGTGGCAGAAACCGTCATTCGCCCGACCTCGGGCTGGCGATCGCTCGACCTGCGTGAGCTGTGGCGCTACCACGAGCTCCTCTACTTTCTGACGTGGCGCGACATCAAGGTCCGCTACAAGCAGACGGTGCTCGGAGCCGCCTGGGCAATCATCCAGCCGGTGATGACGATGCTCGTCTTCACAATCTTTTTCGGCCGGCTCGGCGGGCTCGAGCAGAACACGCATGTGACCGTTGCGTATCCGGTCTTCGTCTACGCCGCCCTTCTCCCGTGGCAGTTCTTTGCCTCATCGCTGCAGCTCGCGGGGCAGAGTCTGATCGGAAGTGCGAACCTGATCTCGAAGGTTTACTTCCCAAGGCTCATCGTCCCGCTGGCATCCATCGGCGTCGGTGTCGTCGATCTCGCGATTTCGTTTGTCATGATGGGCTGCCTGATGGTGGCTTACGGTGTGCCGATCACGTTGCATCTGCTCGCGCTGCCGCTGTGCCTCGTCGGAACACTGGTCTCCGCGCTCGGAGCGGGGACGCTGCTGGCGGCACTCACCGTCAGTTTTCGCGACTTCCGCTATGTCGTCCCGTTCCTCGTTCAGATCTGGATGTTCGCAAGCCCGGTTGCGTATCCGTTTGAGGTGGTTCCCGAACGATGGCGGCTGCTGTATGCGCTCAATCCGATGGCGGGAATCATCAGCGCCTACCGTTCGACGCTCCTCGGAGAGCCGTTTCACTGGGGGGCGATCTCGATCTCGCTCGTTTCCGCAACAACGATCTTCATTGCCGGAATCCTTTACTTCCGCCGCGTGGAACGGCGCTTCGCAGACATCGTCTAAAACATGGTCAAGTCCGTCATCGATATTGAGGGAATCAGCAAGCAGTACCAGATCGGGCTGAAGCAGGAACGTTACCGGACGTTCCGGGAAGCGCTCGTAAGCGCGGCTAAAGCGCCGCTGGACCGGTTCCGCAAACTGGCCGGCGGAGTGCATGACGATTCCACCTTCTGGGCGCTGAAGGACGTTTCCTTCGACGTCGAGCCGGGCGAAGTTGTCGGCATCATCGGCCGGAACGGCGCCGGCAAGAGTACGCTGCTCAAGATTCTGAGCCGCATCACCGAGCCGACCGAAGGGGAGGTGCGCATCCGGGGCCGGGTCGGCAGCCTGCTCGAAGTCGGGACCGGGTTCCACAACGAGCTGACCGGGCGGGAGAATGTTTTTCTCAACGGCTCGATCCTCGGAATGAATCGGCGCGAGATTGAGCGGAAGTTCGACGAGATTGTGGACTTTTCCGGCGTTGAAAAATTCCTCGATACGCCGGTCAAGCATTACTCGTCCGGAATGAAAGTTCGTCTCGGCTTCGCGGTGGCGGCGCATCTCGAGCCGGAGATTCTCATCGTCGACGAAGTTCTTGCAGTGGGGGACGCCGACTTCCAGAAGAAGTGCCTCGGCAAGATGAGCGACGTCGCCACAAGCGGCCGGACGGTTCTGTTCGTCAGTCACAACATGGCGGCGGTGAGGTCTCTTTGCACCCGCGCAGTACAGCTTGAAAAAGGAGAGGTTGGCTTTAACGGAGATCCGGAAGTTGCAATCAGCGGTTACATGCAGAACGCGATCGACGGCATCAATTCGCGATGGGAGCGGGATCGGCAGAAGCCGCCGTCGCTGCCGCTTTCGGTCGATAGCATCGAGGTCCGAGTAGAAGGGGAGCAACCTCGGCATACGCTGCATATTCAGGCATCGATGACGAGCCATGAATTGCATCCCCCCGCGATGATGGCAATCGACATTCTGGACGCGTCGGGAACTTGGATCATGCAGGCTCTTCCGAGCGCGGTCGGGTTGATCAAGTCGAGTTCCCGTTCGACGCATTGTGAAATCGAAGTCGCTCTTCCCCCGATGATTCCCGGCATTTATTCGGTGGGCTTCTGGGTCGGCCCTGACCTTAACAGTACGTTCGATCATTGCCGCGACGTCGTGACGTTTCAGATTACCCACTCCCCAACTCCTGAGCGCACCTGCCCGCATCATCCGAATCGCGGCTATGTTGTTCCCGAGTCGAAGTTCGTCCGCATCCAACAGGCATAGGCGTTCCGAGTGCCCTCCGTCCGCAGAATCATAAAATCGGTCCTACCGTCAAGGGTCGTCGATACGATCCGCGTTGTTGCGAAGGGATACGTCGCCGTACCCGATGCGAAGCGTGCCGTCTTTCGCATCGCGGAGGCGGGAAAGTTCCGCATGGCGTACCGCATCGGAACGGCCGACGAGCAGGTCCTTGCGCACAGCTTCGATCATGACATCTACTTCGCGGAGATACCTGAGTACCAACCGACGGGCAGCGATACGATCATCGACGTCGGCGGACACATCGGGACGTTCTCGCTTCTGGCAGGGTCGATCAATCCGAACGGGCGCATCTTCGCGGTCGAGCCATGCCGGGAATCTTTCGATCTGCTCTGCACGAATATCGCGCTCAATGATGCCAATAACGTGAGCGCGCATCACGTGGCGCTCGGCAGCAACGACGGCGAATGCCGGCTCGTTTATGGAACCGACAACTGGGGCCATTCAACAGAGATGGACTTGAACGGCCCGGGGGAAACGACGCGCGCCCAAACGCTCGAAAGCTTCTTCCGAGAGCAGCGAATCGATCGCTGCGCGCTGATCAAGTTCAACTGCGAGGGGGCGGAGTTCCCCATCCTCGAAACCGCATCGGACGAACTGCTGCAGCGAATCGAACGGTTCGTGATTCTGTATCACTGCGATATTGCACGGGGCAGCAGCGTTGACGCACTCTCCGATCGGCTGACACGGATCGGTTTTTCGGTCCGGTTGATCAATGTGGTCGGCCTTCGCGGCTGGCTCGTGGCAACGCGCAATTCTCATGCCGCTTGAATTTGACGTCGTTATTCCGTGCTTCAAGCAGGCGCACCTGCTGCCGGATGCCGTTGGGAGCCTGACGGAGCAAACGCATTCGCATTGGCGGGCGTTCATCGTCAACGACGGGTCGCCCGACAACACGCGCGACGTGGCCGCGAAGCTCGTCGAGTCCGATCCGAAGCGGATCGTTTATCTCGAGCGTCCGAACGGAGGGTTGTCGGCGGCGCGGAACACCGGCCTCGGAGCCGCGAGTGCCGAGTGGGTCCACTTCCTCGACTCGGACGACATGCTCGCACCGGAGTTCTTTGCGGATCAGGCCGCGGCGATCGAGAAGTCGGAAGTCGACGTGTCGTGCAGCGGGGCGGTCGATACCACGCTCGAAAGAGAGTTTCTCTCGTTTCGCGAAGCCCCGGTGTTTTCTCCTGATGCACTGACAAGGCTGCTCTCCGGGAATCAGATGGTTGTGCACAGCGTTGTCGCGCGGCGGCGGTTGATCATCGAGGAAGGGGGATTCGACGAGACGCTCCGCGCCTACGAAGACTGGGATCTCTGGATGAGGCTCGCGGCGCGCGGCTGCCGGTTCGCGAGCATCAATTCCAGGGGAGCGATCTACCGCCGCTATCCGAACACGATGGTGACCAATCTCCCGAACATGTACCGCAATCGACTCGCAGTGTCGCGGAAGTCGCGCCGGCTGTGTCGGAACCAGGCGGATCGTGAAATTGTCGATTCCGGAATGCAGAGGTTCCGGCAATGGTACCTGCGGAAGTCGACATGGCCCGCGCTCAAGTCCGCGCCGATCAAGGGAACGGCGCGCCTGATCGCCGATGTCGCGCGCGATCCGGCATTGAGCAGGGCGATGATCGAAGTCTCGACGCGCCGGTTCAGTTCCTCCGCCGTGGCAATTCCGAACTGATGTCCACGCCCGAGCGACCATTCCAGCACTTCCTCCTCACCCGGTTCAACGTCCGCGTGCCGTGGATGAATCGGCCCGCACCCGGCCCGGAGTGGCTCGCGCATCGGTTCGATCTCTTCGAACGGTTCTGCCTTCCGTCGGTCGAAGCGCAAAGCAACACGGATTTTCTCTGGCTCGTCTTCTTCGACTCCCGTACTCCGGCGGAGTTCCGCGAACGAATCTCCAGTTACCGAAAACTGCCGCAATTCCGGGCGGTCTTCCTCGACGAGTTCGACCTGCAACTTGTCCGCGACGCGATGCGGCAACACTCCGGTTCGGATTCCCGAAGCGTGCTCACAAGCCGGCTCGACAACGACGACGCGCTGGCCCGCAGTTACATCGCCAAGGTTCAGGAAGTTGCCTACTCGATAACTGAACCGAAGGCGTTTATCAGCATTCGTCTCGGATACACATGCGACCACGGCAGAGCCTACTGTTCCGAGTATGTACCCAACGCATTCTTCTCGCTGCTGGAGCCCTTCGAAGAGATGTCCACCGGTTACGCGTACAATCATCATGACATCGCGAAGCACGCGCCGGTTCGTGTGATTGACGGCTACCGAGGCTGGATGCAAGTTGTGCACGATGCAAATCATGCGAACGTAGGACCTTCATGCGCCTTCCGTGTCCGCAGGTCGACGCTTCGCAATGAATTCCCGCCAGCACTTGCCGAAGGAAGCGAACCTGCGGTTGGATTGCTCGCGAACAATGCACGCTTTATCGTTCGTAGATTTGTGCGAGACAGCGGCCGCATGGTGCGAGATCGCCTTGGCCTTCGACGCGATTCTTCGAGAACCGCTCCGAAAACAGGGAATTGATCGATTGATTTTGACCTTTCAAAACGTCGTAACCGCGGCGCTGTGTCATGGTTTAGATGGTAGGGAGACCGCCGCGACGTCGTCACTTTCGAGGCTCCTGCTCGTCCGATCGGACGCGCGCTTCTGGCTTCGGCATACACTGACGCTGTTGCGCGGGTTTCAGAACGGCATCACCCTCGGTGCCAGCCGTCGTCTGCTAGATGATGATGTCTGGTCGGGAACCTTGCATCGGAAAGCCAATTGACGGAATGACCGATCCGCTCATCAGCATCATCATTCCCTGCTACAACGCCGAACGATACGTCGGCGAAGCGATCCATAGCGCGCTTGAGCAGAGCTACGCGAATACCGAAGTCATCGTCATCGACGACGGCTCGACCGACGGAAGCCTTGAAGTCATCCGGTCGTTCGGCGATCGGATTGTCTGCGAGACTGGTCCGAATCGGGGAGCGTGTGCGGCACGCAACCGGGGTCTCGAACTGGCGGGTGGTGAATTCATTCAGTTTCTCGACGCCGATGATCTGCTGCATCCCGAAAAGCTTACGGTTCAATTATCCCAAGCGAGAAGCGTCTCGGCTGATGTCGTCTATTGCAACTGGCGAACGGAGTTGGCCGTTGGCTGCAATGAACATGAGATCCATGCGCCGAGCCTGATGGAAGATCCGGTCGTCTTCACGTTAGTGAAGATCATTGGCACTCCTGGCCCTCTCTTCCCGAAGTCTGTTCTACTGAACGTGGGGGGATTTCGTGAAGAGCTTCGCTGCGCTCAGGAATACGATCTCCATCTCCGGCTCGCGTGCGCAGGGGTGAAGTATCATCATTGCAACGAGGTGCTGGTGACAGTCCGCCGCGTGCCGGGGAGCATTTCGAGCGATTCGGTCCGAGTGCTCGATCAGTGGGAAGAGATCTACTGGCGTGCGTTCAACGAGTTACTGCGAAACGGAACGCTGACCGATGCACGAGCTGTCGCGTTCGCAGCGCGAATGGCACATGACGGCCGCGCATATCTGCATTACGGGCTTAGTGAAAAAGCGAACGCACGCTTCCGGGATGCTTTCAAAATGCACGCTTCGGGCGGTATACACGGTGCCTACGGCCGAGCGACCCGCATACTGCGTAGCGTCATTGGCCCCACGATGACCGAGCGCATCGCGTTGTGGACACGATGGTTGAGGGCGTTCCGCGTTACCCGAAAGTTGAGCGCGCAGTGCTAGAGCCTTCGACCACTACTTCGGAATTGCCGGGGTCAACCACTTCAGACGATCCGAGTCGTCCTATCGTGGTTTTCCTCGCGTATCGAGAGGGTTTGGGACCGATCTTCAACTCTGTTTACGTGACACCAGCCGAGCGATTGCTTGCTGATGGTTTCGACGCACGCGTCCTCACTATGTCCGCATTGGGAGAATGGATTCGACCTGCTGCGCGCCGACGTTGGAAAGCGGTTCTCGACGCTGCCAGCGCGCGATTGCCCGGCAGAATGCATCGGCTCCCGTGCCCTCCAAATCGTGCGCAATGGGCGTGGCAGGAGGGGGAAATCCTGCGGCGGTGGATGACGTGGACTTTTGGCCGCGATCGTCGAGTGATCCTTCATTGCGGCGGTAGTCGTGCTGCGGCTTACGCGCTCGACGCAAGGCAGCACTTGCCTAAACTACGGGTTGTTTACCAATGCTGGGGACCCGAAGCTGCCGAACATATTTATGACAACACCGTTCGCGGCGCAAATGAGAACGTCGCGCCAGTTCGGGCAGAAGCGTCCAGACGCGACCGATTGCAGTCGCGCGCATTCGTCGAATCCGACGCGGTAATTTCCATTTCCAGATCGATGTCTAACTGGGGAATTGAAGAGTATGGTGCACTTGAGAGTCGAATTCTCGAGGTACCGTGTTTTGTAGACACCGCGCGCTTTCGACCAGATGAGCAATTGCGTGCTTCCGTTCGACGCGAGCTTGGCGCTCAGGATCGATTTGTCGTTGTGTACGTTGGCAGTATGTTTCGATGGCAGTTTCCTGACGGTTGTTTCGAAATTTTCCGGTCGGTTCAGAAGCGGTATCCTAATGCCTTGTTTCTGGCGATCACGACAAGTCCGGACGCGATGCGGCGCCGAGTGCATGAACAGGGAATCCCAGAATCGGCGTCGCATATCGTCTCCGTTCCATTCGAAGAAGTTCCTCGATACGTCCTAGCGGGAGATCTCGCAATTTTAGGACGTGGCATCGGAGAGGAGCCGACACTCGTCAACGGACTATCCTCACCAGTCAAATTTGGTGAGTATCTCGCAAGCGGTTTGCCGGTAGTTTTGAGTGAAGGTATCGGGGACTTCTCGTCGCTGGCCCAGGAAATGAATCTTGGTGTCGTTCTTCCATACAAGGCGACTCCGGCGATAATCCGCCAACTCGTCCTCGAGTTTCTGGAAAAACAAGAGCGTAATTCGTTGGGATTACAGCAGTGCTGCCGCGACGTCGCCGTAGAGAACCTTGCACTCAGCGCACACATACCGCGGCTTGCGAAGCTGTATCGTGAACTGGCTCGAACTTGACGCACGGAATTCATCGAGTGGGGCATCAAAATGACTGCATTTGATTCCGACTCGTTTACTTTGTCGAGCAATTGCGAGACTAATGTGGGGATGGTTGCGCGAACGGGCTACGGCGGCCATTCAGACATGCAGTTTTGCGACCAGGTCCGTGTTATTCATGTTATCAGCGGCCTCTTCTATGGTGGCGGCCAACGTGTGGTACTCGATCTGCTGAGGGAACTCGCGATCGCCGGAAAGGACGATGTTCAGCTCTGCTGTTTGGGGGAGCATGAGGAGTGCCCGTTGGCGGCGCATCGCGACGTGACAATTCCCTACGACGGCCGCTATAACAGCCCAGCTGTGTTGTGGAAGACGGTGCGTCATCTCCGCTATAGCCTGCGTGCGTTCGATTTCGACATCGTCCACACGCACGGCGTCGATGCCGACCTCATCGGCGCTCTGGCACTGCAGGGAGAAACGGCCAGGCACGTCTGCCATCTGCATATCACCCCTCCGGATCGGCGCGAGGAAACCTGGAAAGCATCGCTGAGGCGGCGCGTCTTCCGATTCGCGACCGCGCGGAAGAAATCGTGGTTCATCGCGGTTTCAGATTTCGTCCGCAACCGGATGACAGACTACTACGAGCTGCCTCCCGACCGGGTCGTCACGGTGCGAAACGGCGTCGACTTGACCGAATTCCAGAACAGCACCGGAGTGTCGAACAGACAATGTGCGAATCGCTTCGTCATCGGAACGGCGGCTCGCCTCAATCCGATGAAGGGACTCGATTTCCTCATTGATGCCGCGGCGCAGCTGAAACAGTCCGGTGTTCCGGTCGAGTTGCGGATCGCCGGGCCGGGAGACTATCGAGAAACACTGGAGCGCCGCGCGGTCGAACGGAATTTGGAGTCCGATGTTCGGTTCCTCGGTCCTGTCAACGACATGCCGGCCTTCTACCGAAGCCTGGATCTGTTTGTTTTGCCGTCCCTTTCCGAGGGACTGCCGCTGGTTGTTCTCGAAGCGATGGCTTGCGGCACGCCCGTGGTCGCAACGAACGTGGCGGGAACTCCCGAAGTGATCCAAAACGAAATCGACGGGCTTCTGGTTCCGCCGTCGGATGCTGATGCGCTGGCCGTTGCAGTCAAGCGATGCATTGAAGACGAAGCATTGCGCCGCAGGTTTGCGACGGCCGGCGAAGCGCGCGTCCGCGCGGAATTCGGGACGGAGCGCGTCGCACGGGAAGTGTCGGCCGTCTATCGGCGCATGTTGAATCATGGTTGAGACGTTGGAAAAGCCGTTGGGACAGGTCGGTTCGTCCGGTCCCGCAAAGACCTTGCGCGTTGCGATGTACGCGTCTCCGCTCCGGTCGATCTGTACGCCGACCGGGGTCGGCCAGCACATTGCCCACATGGCGCACGAGCTGGCCGAGCAGGACGGAGTGTCGCTTTCGGTGATCGCAACGCAAAGCGATTTCGATCAGGCGAAGCCGCACCTCGAAGGCCGCCTCGGCCACGTTCCCTTGCACGTCCTGCCGAATCATGAACGGCTGCTGCGAGCCGCCCTCATCTCAACGAATTTCCTCACGATTGATCGGTGGTGCGGCAACGTCGACTGGATTTACAGCCCGAAGGAACAGCCGGTCGCCACACGGCGCGCCCGGCTTGCAGTGACGGTGCACGACGTCCTCCCCTTCGAGAAATCCATTGCGGGCGTGACGAGATCGTACTCGCGTTCGACCGCGCTGCGCTGGAAACTGCTGATGCGCCGCATCACCGAGCGTGCGGATCTGATTGCGACCGTCTCGGAGTTCACCCGAAGAAGACTCATCGAGCTTCTGAAACTCCGGGATGAAGACCGAATCGTCGTGATTGGAAACGGCGTGGGGGAGGAGTACTTTGAGCCGCGGCGAACGGACGATGCGGAATTGCTTCGACGGCATCGTCTCGAAACCGGCGGGTACCTGATGAGCGTGGGGAGTCTGACGTTCCGAAAAGGGGGGGATCTGCTCCTCGAACTCGCCCGGGAATTCCACGCGCGGATGGAACCGTGGCGCATCGTCGTCACCGGCCGTCGCCACGACGCGGAACTGCTCGCAAAGTACAACGCAATTCGCGCCGAGATCCCGCAGCTTCCTCTCGACCTCACCGGCTACATTTCTGATTTGGAACAGGCAACGCTCCTGCGGAACGCGTCGGCTCTGGTCTTCCCAAGCCGGTATGAGGGGTTCGGCATTCCGGTGCTCGAGGCCATGGCGGCCGGAACGCCCGTCCTCTGCATGCGCACATCAGCGCTGCCGGAAGTGGCGGGTGATGCCGCTCTCTTCATCGACGGGGACGACGTGCACGAATGGCATGCGCAGCTTGAACGCCTCGCTGCGAGCGAAGCCGACCGTGCCGCGCTCGTCGAAGCGGGTCGCAATCGTGCTGGAGCCTTTACGTGGAACCGGTGCGCTGCTCGGCTTGTGTCGGCCATGACGGAGAGAAGCTGAGTGGCACTTCTTTGTATCGCGCTGACCGCAGCGGTCATTCTGGGAGCGATGGGAGTTGCCTATTCACGGTCGAAGGATGCGCTGCATCCCTTGATGATTCTCGGGCCGATGCTCCTGTTCGTCTACGTCGTTCGGCCGTCGATGCTTCTCGGCCGCGACCAGATGCAACCGTATCTGACACCGGAGCAGATTGCGTTTGCCCAAGCTTTTTTCTGCATGAGCATCGCATCGCTTTGTCTCGGGGCTCTCTGGGGTAGCGGCCGCGGCCGTGCCCGGGTCTGGTTTGCGGTGACGCCGAAAATGCGGCGCAGGCTCGTGAACCTTGGAGTGTTCCTCGGGTTTCTTGCGGTCGGATCGTACTGGTACTGCCTGTACCGGAGCGGCGGTTTCCTGACGGTCTACAGCCGTGCCAAGGGGCAGTTCTCGGCAGGAAGCGGCTGGATCAACGAGCTTGTCACGCTCTCGATTCCCGCCGTCGTGCTGATGGTGCTGGCCTGGAACGGCGAACGGCGCTACCGGCACTATCTATTCTGGGGAGCGGTGTTCGCGTCTCCGATGCTGATGCACGGTCTGTTCGGCGCGCGGCGCGGTCCGACGTTCATGGTGCTCGCTGCCGTGCTCGTCGCGTGGTATGTCCGGTTGCGCAAGCGGGTTTCACTCTGGAAGGTGACGACGCGCTTCGGGCTCATCTGCCTGCTGGCGATGTTCCTGGTGTCGCAACGGAGAAACATCTACATCGGGTCGGATTTCGATTTGAATCTGGGAGAGTTCTGGAACCGGGTCGCCGCGCAGGAAGTCGACAGCACCGACGACACGATCCTGATGTACGGCTTTCTCAACGCCGTGCGTGACACAAAGACCTGTTACTACGGCGTCCGGTATGCGGCGACCTATTTCGTCCGACCGATTCCGCGCCAGATCTGGCCCACCAAATACACCGACCTCGGGCTCGGGTGGATGGTGAACCAGTCGGAGTTCGGGGGCATTGCCGATCAGCAGTGGATGGAGATACTCGGGTGGGTTCCCGCGCGCGGCTCGGCGGTCGGGTTCGCGGGGGATCTTTTCATCGAGTTCCGCTGGGGCGCGCCGATCGGCTGCTTCGTCATGGGATGGTTCTTCGGTCGGCTCTGGCGAAATGCCAGCCGTCGCGGTGGAGTCTGGACGCTCTTGTACGTGCAGGCGGCGGCGCTTTCGATCTATGTCCCGACGCAAAGCGTTTCAGCCGTCTTCCACCGGTTTCTGTTCATCGCCGTCCCAACCTACTTCATCTGGCGGTACTACATCGGCCGGATGTCGTCGCCGCTGCCTCAGCAACTGGTGCAGGCCGGGCCGCCGGCGAGGAATGCCGCTCCGCTCGCGGCCGGTTCCGTGCCGCTCACTTCCAACGAAAACGCTCCGTCGCATCGACCGGTGTATGGGCCCTACTGATTCAACCCGGTGGATCGTTGCGCAGATCGGCGCACGCCGCCACTATGCGGTGCCGGCTGCGCTCTCGAATGCCGGACTCCTCGCCTGCCTGTATACCGATCTGCACGCCGGGCATTCGCTGGCGAAGCTCGCTGGGGCGATTGTTCCCGAGCGGTTTCGTCCGGCTCCTCTGCGCAGCATTCTGTCTCGCGGCATTGCCGACGTGCCTGCGGAACGAATCTGCACTCTTCCCGGCTTCACGCTTCGCTCGTTGATGCGCCGGTCGCGGAATGAAGGGCCGGGGGATGCGTATCGTCGCTGGGCCAGTGCCAACCGGGCTTTCAACCGCACGGTCGTCCGATCGAAATGGCCCGATGCCGGTGGAGTTTACGTGTTCAATGGCGCGGGGCTCGAGATTCTCGAGCGAGCAAAGCAACTGGGCCTGCGGACAATAGTCGATCAGACCGACGCCCCGTTCTCAATCGAAGAACGTCTGCTTGATGAAGAACGGGAGCGATGGCCGGGCTGGGAGCGGGGGCGCATCACACCGTCCGACTGGGAGCCGATGGCCGAGCGAGAGCGGGCAGAGTGGAATCTCGCCGACATGATCCTGTGCGGTTCGGAATACGTTCGCGACGGAGTTGCGGCGGCGGGCGGACCGGGAGAATGTTGCCGCGTCATCCCGTATGGCTTCGGCCACACGCACGGCGCAACTCCGAATCGAATGTTGCGTCATCCGGCGCGCGAACTGAACGTGCTGTTTGCCGGCACCCTCTGTTTGCGGAAGGGGATTCCGTACTTCGGCGAAGCGGCTCGCAGGTTGAGTGTTGCACCAGTCCGGTTTCGAGCGGTCGGCACACAAGCAGTTTCCGAATCCGCCCTCGGTTCCTTGGAGCGATACGTGGAAGTGGCCGGAACAGTTCCCCGGTCGCGGATGGTTGAGCAATACGAGTGGGCGGATGTCGTTGTGCTCCCTTCAATTTCCGAGGGATCCGCCAATGTCTGTTATGAGGCGCTCGCGCACGGAGTTCCGGTAGTGACCACTCCCCACGCGGGCTCGGTGGTGCGCGATGGTCGCGATGGTTTCATCGTTCCGATTCGCGACGTCGACGCGCTTGTGGAAGTAATTGAACG
>JBFWWA010000058.1:0-13139 GCA_050246455.1 Planctomycetaceae bacterium | reverse complement strand
TGCTCATTCTTGAGATTTTGAAGGTACTCGTCGAACTGCGCCTGCGGCTGCGCCCACACGCGGGCCTTCATTTTGTAGTGGCCCCATCCGCAAAGCTCGGCACAGACAAGCTCGTATTGTTTTCCCTTGAGCGCCTCGAACATCACCGGAACGACGAGACCCGGCACGGCGTCCTGCTTCACCCGCAGATCGGGAACGAAGAAGGCGTGCTGGACGTCGCCCGAGCGGAGATGAATGACGCATTGGCGGCCCGTCGGAACGTGCAGGTCGTTCACCGAGTAGAGATCGCCCGACTCCGGCTGCTTCAACCATTGCTCGACGTCTTTGAGATCTTTGAACTTCCGGTCGGGAGCGGGGTAGCGGATTCGCCATTCGAACTGCCGCGCGGTGACTTCGGCAATCGGCGAAAGTCGCGCCTCGGGGGTGTAGTTTTCCTTGATGCGGTACGCCGCCCAGACGTCCATCTGATAGAGGGCGACGAAGAGCAGGATGCCTGCCGGCACAATCGTCCAGACAACTTCGAGATTGTGACTGCCGTGTGTGAACATTGCTTTGTCGGTTCGGTCTTCGGAACCCTTCCAGAGCACGTAGCCGAGGGCGACGTGCGTCAGGATGAACGTGATCGAGGTGATGATCAGGATCAGGTAGAACAGACCGTCGATCTGAATGCCGATCGGCGACATCGCCTCGCTGGGGAACCACCATCCCATTGACGGAGCGATCCAGCAGAGGACGACGGCAAGCGTCGGCCAGAAGATGAAGAAGTAGCACCAGAACTTTTTCACGTCAGTTTCCTCCATTCCCGGAAACCGAAGCGACACTTCCCGGTGCTCCGCTCGGAATCGATATTGCGGCGGTCGCCGGGGCTGCCGGCGCGACGGGCGACTTCGGAGGTGCTCCCGGTCCGTCGAACGGAATGCTCATCACGTAGTTCACGAGGTCCCAGATTTCATCATCGGTCAGAACCGTGCCGCCGAATGCGGGCATCTGGGTACCCTTAATGCCGGCATACACGCGGCGATAGATGTCGAGCGGCCGACGTCCGCCGCGGTAGATTCCGCGGGTCAGATCGCGCGGCAGTTGCGGATGGCCCCAGTCGTCATGCAGTCCGGGAACGGGATATTTCTCGCTTGAGCCGGGCTTCGGCATGTAGTCTTCGGTCTGCGGCCCGTCCCCTTTGCCCATCGGACCGTGGCAGGTTGCGCACTTTGCTTTTCCGGAGAGATACAGCGCCCGTCCACGAAGCCTGGATTCGGCAGTGTCGTCGACCCGCTTCTTCTTCGGAATGATCAGCGATTCGGGCGCGTCGCCCCGGCTCCAGGTGTCGGCAAGATCGCTCGAAACCGTATCGACGACGCCCGCGAATTCCTCGGCGAAGTACTTCTTCAGGTCGTTGAGAACGGCGGTGCGGTCTTCGCCACCTTCGACACGCTGCTTCACGCCGGCTTCGGAATATCCGGCGGCCCCCGCCACTTCCGCGATGAGTCGCTGTTCCGTCTCACCACGCAAAGCGAGCCAGCGAACGTACTCGACGATCGCGTGCATCTCGTCGTCTTTGAGGAGCATGAACGACGGCATGTAGGTGCCGGGAATACCGTAGCGAACCACGCGCTGCAGGTCGTCGCGCGACACCTTTTCGGTCTGAAGCGTTGAAGTGAATTTGAACTTCCCCTGACGGTAATCTCGCGGGAGGGGATTCAGGTATTGAGCCGTCGGTCCGTTTCCATCGCCGCTCGTGCCGTGGCAGTGGAGACAGTGCGTCATGTAAAGAGTGCGGCCGTGGGTGAGCACGGGGCCGATGATCGTAAACTTCTCGCCCGGTTGCGGAACGATGGTGCTCGCATCGGCGGTGGTGACGTTCGGCGAAGTTTTTACCGAAAGGGTTTTCGCTTCCGGGTCGTAAGAGGCGACACGAAACTGGAAGTAATCTTCCACTCCCTTCAGCTCGTACTTGAGAGTCTGCTTTTCGCCCGACTCCCACTCGATCGCCGATCCTTTCAGCGACGCGGCGTCAATTTGAGCCGGCTTTCCCTCTTTGGTTGTGAGGGTGACCGGAAAACTGCTGAGTGAAGCATTCTCGGCGGTACCGACAACGCCCTGATATTCGCCGAAGTCGACCGGCAGCTTGCGCCAGGCGACGAGATTCTGCGGGGTGCCGAAGCTCTGCTCGATCTCCGATTGAACCGGCCGCTGCGCATCGCGCACCAGGTCTTTCACCTGTTCGCTGGATACGAACACAGCGGTTGCCGGCTTCCCGCAGCCGGACGCGGCCAACGTCGCCGCCAACAGTAAGAAAATCGTTCGGGGAGTCACGCTCATGGCCTCCGGACGCCGTCCGCCACTTTCTGGAGATTTCACCGCAATTCGTTTCACGAGACTAACGCCTCTTCCAACCGGTCTATTACAGCGCGAGCTTGCTCGAAGGATACGGGATGTCGAGCGTCGTCGTCTCGCCCGGCTTGATCGTCACCGAGAACGAACGCGACAGGTATTTGCCGTCACATCCTTCATGCCAGACGCGGAACTTGTGTTCGCCGGCCGGAAGGTCCTTGATCTCGAAGCTGCCGTCCTGCCCCGAGAGAGCGGCGAACTGGTGGTCGATCGGGAAGTGATAGGCGATCATCCAGGTGTGGAAGTCGCACTTCACTTCAATCGGTTCGGCCTCCGCCTTCGGATAGCCGAAGGGGACCCCCGCCTCGGGAATCGTCTGGCTGAATGCGGAATTCCGCTTGGGGAACGTGTGGGTGTTGTGGGCGACGGAATCGCTCGTCTTGATCATCATTTTCTGTCCCGACCGCACCAGAAGTGCATGCGGAATGAACTTGCAGTTCTTCTGATCGAAAACGACCTCTTCAGCCGGGGGAGGCGAAACGCTCGCACCCGCGGGAGCTTTCGGCAGGAAGACGAAGACGTTGGCCACGCCACCGCCGTTTGTCACGAGCCGCTCGTCCGGAAGATCTTCAGCAGCACAGACGGCGGCGTCACGAACCGGATCCCCTTTCTTGTGGAGCAATCCGAGGGTCGGCGCATTTCCTTCGAGAACGACCTTGCCTGCCCAGGTGCCCGAACCACCGCCACCGGCTGCAGGGGCGGCTGTTGTCGATGTCGATTGAGCCGCTGCACCCCCGTCAGCGGTTGCAGCTGCGGACGATCCGGCTTTATCACGCTTGATGGAAACGGTCGGTTCGGTGGCGACACCGCCGCCGCATCCGCTCAGCAGGGGAAGCGACAACAGCGCAATTGCCGCTGCGGCGGACAGGGATCGAACTGATTTCACAATCGCTTTCGAATTCATCGCGACTCTTCTCCATTCCCCTCTCGTGCGGGTGCGGCCGGCGCTGGTTGCGGATTCGGCCGTCCCTTTGAAGCGACCTGCGCTTCCTGTTCCATCATACGGTGGTAGTTCATCAAAGCATCGCGTACGGCGATGACCTGAGTGGTTGCCTCACCTTCGAAGAGCTGCGGAAGGGTTTTCGCATTCTTCGGGAAGTTCACCGGCATTGACGTATACGGCAACATCCAGGACGGCTTGGCGATCCAGACAAACGCCCAGTCCGGCCGGAGTCGATCGGTGGCGTGTTCCAGGTTCGGTCCGCGAATGTCCTTCTGCGGGTCGACAATCTGAACCTGTTTGCCGCTGACCGAGTGACACTTGATACAGAGCGAAGGATCCGTGAGGACCTTCCACGACTCATTCAGGTAAGCCGACGGACCGTTTCCGATTACGTCGTGCAGCTCGCGAGTCTTGGCATCGAGGTACCCGCTGTCGCGCTCGGCAATTCGCTGATACGGGAACTCGGCGCCGTCGACCGCGGCGAAGTAGTTCGCGAGTGCTCGCGCTTCGGCGTCGCTCATGTTGAACTTCGGCATGCGAACCACGGTTGTGTGACGCAGTTTGTACGGTTCTTTCAGGAACTGATACAGCCACGGCGTCTGAACCTTGATTCCTTCCTTGTAGAGCGGTGGGGGCGACATCTGCCACGCAAGCTGCGGGTTGCCGTTCGTCGTTGACTTCGTCAGGCTGTCGACGAGCCATTCGGCGAATTCGCCACCGCGGCCCGGTACCGTGTAGCCGTTCGTCTTCGACGATCCCGGGACCAGGCTGGGGCCGGGAACGAGCATGCGGGTGCCCGGAAGGATCTGCTTGCCGGCGACGTCGAGCGTTTCCCACAGATCGTAGGTAAATTCCTGATCGGCCGGATCGTCTTCCGGATCGGGCCGTCCGAAGACGAGCCCCTTGAACTTCACCACGGGGAGCGTCTTGGCTTCCTCACCGGTCCCGACGGTGTGTGACTTACCCGTCAGGCCGTTGACCGGAGGTTTCAGCTTCAGCAGCATCTTGTGCGCGTCGGGATGATCGGCCGGAGCGAGCTCCGTCGCGGTGACTTCCTCAAGATCGACTCCGTAGTGGATCTCCGGCAGGTCCACCATGTGGCAGCCGGTGCAGTTGAACTTGTTGAGGAGCCGTTCCCCTTCGATACGAGCCGCGGCGCTGCCGGTCGGCCTGTAGATGTATTCATCGGCCGGCGGGTCGGCGATGAGTCCGAGGACGAACGTTGCGATCGCCTCGATCTCGTCCTCCTTCAGCGGGAACTGCGGCATCCGCAGTCGCTCGTCGTATCCCTTGGTTTCGATCTTTTCGTGGTCGTAGCTGCGCGGGTCGCGAAGTTTCTGCCAGAGGAAGCCGGGCCGACCGTGATGCAGGAGGCTTTCGGTGAAGAAGGCGGCACGCATCTCCGCCTCTTCGTCTTCCTTCGAGGCGAATTCCCCGGCTTCGAAACCACCGGCCTGGGCCTTCTTCATTGCGGATTCCACGCGGTCGAGCGTATTCGGCACGGCGGGGCGCGGATTCTTCGGATCATCCACAGCGGGCTTGCCGTCGTGATGGAGGAACTCGTGAATGTGTTCGAACGCGAGCCGGCTCGTGTCTTTGCGACCCCAGTCCTGCAGTGTTGTTCCGATCGGTCTGGCCTGCTCGAAGCCGTCGATGTCGTGGCAGCCGTAGCAGCCGTAGCGCGAGATTGTGCGGCGGCCGACATAGTTCAACTTCATCTGCCGCCATTCTGCGTCGCTGGGACGAGGGGCTCCCTCATCGCGGACGAGCTCGATCTCGTCACCCTTCACCTGCTCCTTCGGCAGCGGATACTTCCGCTCTTCCATCGCCTTTGGAACTTCCGGGAGCTTGAGTGCCTTGTTGAGGAAGAGAACGACGAGCTCATCGAGTTTCTTGTCGTCGACCTGGATTCCTTCGTACTTGTCTCCCTGGCCTTCGCTTCCCTTCAGGAGGAATGCGGCGATGTCGGCGGCGGGATCCGAGTCCTTGTTGGTCTTCTGATCGGCCTCGAGCGCAATTTTCGGCATGCGCGTCCGCGGATGATGACGCTCCGGATCCTGGATCCATGTGTAAACCCAGTTCGTGCCTTCGGAACCCGGCTTGATCTTCGCCGCGATGTTGCTCAGATTCGGGCCGAAGTCGTTGTGCATCTCAGGGAATGCTTCGTGCGTGTGGCAGGCGAGGCATCCTTTTTCGGCGAACAGCTTCTTGCCGTATTCGGCATCGGCCTTGTAGCCCTCTTTCGGTGTCATCAACTCGAGCGGCTGCGACTTGTCGAACAGGTACTGGGCAATCCCCGCCAGCTCAACGGGCTGCAGGTCGAGCGCCTGGTGATCCTGCAGGTTCGACAGCTTGAAGAACTGCGGCATTCGCGTTTCCGGGCGGAAACGTTTCGGCTCTTCAGTCCAGTACTCGGTCCATTGCTGAGTGGTCTTCGCCTTGATGTGTTTGAGTGCCGGTCCCACTTTGCGCATCTGACCGGGGCGTTGTGAGGGATCGGCTTCGGCAAGCGTCCGCTCCGCTTCGGTCTGCGGTTCCAGCCGAAGATCGGGACCGATCGGTTTCAGTCCGTCGAACCCGTGAATTTCGTGGCAGCCGAAGCAGCCGTATTTCTGCACGAGTTCCATGCCGCGGACCACCTTCGGAGCCGAGGCGCCGAACGTCGGATGCGTGCCGAGTTCGACGACCTGGTGGTGGCACTTAATGCTCGACGATTCCTGGAACCGCTTCGGGAGCATGGGATACTCCCAGAAGTGATTCGAGTGGTAGCCGTAGTCATGCTTCCATTCATGGTCGATGTGCGGATCGTTCGGTGTGTGTGATGCGTTCGTAAACGACGTCCCCGACCCCTGACCTTCGTGGCAGGTAGTGCAGCCGAATTTGCCGAGCTGGTGGGGGCTGGATGCGGTGAGGAAGAGGTCCGGCCGTGGATGCGTGGCATACGGGTGCGGGAACTGCTTCTGTGTCACCCAATCTTCAACCGACGCGGTTTCGGGATGGCCGAATGGAAATGAGGGAACGTTTCCGGCCTCGACGCGGTCAGCGGCAATATGGCAGGTGCGGCAGCGATCGAATCGCGCGGTCTGCGCCATGCCGAGTCGGATTTTGAGGTTCGGCAGCCAGTCCTGTTGAATCTTGAGGGGGGAGTTGAAGCCGTTGATGATCGGCCACTCCATCACCGTCTTCTTGATGCCGGAGAAGCCGGAAGGGTCGATCTTCTTGAGCGTCGCGTCCATCCGGTCGACGTCGGAGTTCAGCTTCTTGAGATCAGCGGTGATTTCGTCCCGATTCTTGGTGAGAGCGGCGACGTTGTCCTGCGCCGCGTTTCGCTTCGCTTCGAGCTCCTGCAGTTCTCTTTCGAGCACATCGACCTTGTTCTGCTCGTCGGTGAAGTTAGCGAGGCTCTTCTTGAGGATCTCCGCGGGCTTGGTGTCGCGTACGTCGAGGTCGTAGTCGGCGCGGGCTTTGTCGCGAATTGCGCGCTGGCCGCGGACTTCGCGCCCCTTCATATCGAAGGCCATTTCCGCCTTCTTGAGCTCGCTGCGGGCCTCGTTCAGCTTCGCTTCTTCAGCGCTCAGCTGATTGTTGGCCGTCTCGAGGTTTTTCTTGAGCGCCGTCGATTGCTGCTGGTACTCGGGGCTCGACTGAATCTGGGCCTTCGACCGCTCGATCGTGACGTCCTGAATTTTCTCGAACGTCCGCTGGTGCTCTGTCCACTCTTCCTTCTGATCGGCGGCCATCATCCAGATCGTGGTGGCGAACATCGCTGCGCAGCAAAGCGCGAAGACGACGTGCACCTTCTTGAGATCCCGGATATAGGCGTCTGTTGCCGGCATGGGCCTGGCACCTCTCCTCGGTCAGATGTTAAAGAACCACTCGGGAATGGCCACGATGTACTTCAGATTGATCGCCCAGCGAAGGACCATCTTGATCGGAAGTGCAGCCATCATCAGCCCGAGGTTCGCAAGTACCATGTAACGGATGAAGCCCATTCGGGCGAAGAAGTTCCGGAAGTACGGAATGAGCGCAATCACTCCCGGCAGCACTGCGAGATACACGAACGTCACGATGAAACCGGGGGCCTCTCTCAGCAGAATGTAGAGCGCCTGCGTGAGACCATCCGAACCCGACGGAGCGACCGGCAACGGCTGATTCAGAAAGTTCAACCAGAACATTTCTGAAAGGTTGACGTTGTTGAGCACTTCCAGCTTGTGAACGTCCCAGTACTCGTAGATGCCGAAAATGTTCCAGTTCGGCCCGCGAAGGAACGTTCCGAGAATGATCATTGCCGTCCAGAGCGGGAGAAACCCGAACATGAACGTGACGACCGCGAACTTCCGCTCGTTGAAGGTGTAGTAGCCGTTCCCCTTCTTGTTGAAATCGATGTAGGGAATGGCCATCAGCCCGACAAGGATGACGCTCGGGAAGACGACGCCCGCGAGCCACGGGTCATAATAGACGAGCATTTCCTGCAGCCCGAGGAAGTACCACGGTGCTTTGGACGGGTTCGGCGTCTTGACCGACGATGCGGGCTCTTCGAGCGGGGCCTGCAGTCCGACACCCCAGGCGACGAGAACCACCGTCAGGATGACCATGCAGATCAGTTCGGTGTAGACGAGATCGGGCCAGACGAGGACTTTCTCGTTCTTCTCGTTCTCAAAGAGAGGGCGCCCCTGGGCAATGCGCTGATCGTTGTCGACGGCGCGCTTGAAGTACAGCCAGGTGAAGAAGCCCACAATGAACAGCATCGAGACGATCGGCACGTTGTCCGGCTTGCCGACGATCTGGCGGAAGTCGTAGTCAGTCAGGCTGAGCGCCATGAAGATCAACGAGGCATTCAGGCCGACCCAGGCGACGGTCGGCTTCACCAGCCATTCCCGCAAGACGAACATCAGCACGAAGGCGACGATCGAGAGCGAGAAATACCACACGGGGCTCGCGATGATGGAGTCGACCGCAAGCTTGAACCGTTCCGGGAGACGTATCAGAAACGTTTCCGGCGAGTGGTTGGTAAAGTGCGCCAGCGCGAGCAGAAACAGGAAGATCGAGTAAAGCGCCCAAAGGCCGGCCGTCGGAACTTCCTGGCCGATGAACCGGAAATGGCCTCCCAGCTTATAGCTGCGAATGGCCCAGAACGTGTTCATGGCGAACAGGATCATGTAGATCCAGCCCAGCCCGTGAATCACGTCTGTCGTTAAATCTGGATGAGGGTCAAACATCCTCGATACCACCCGTCAATGACTTGCGAACAAGAGACTTCCGGCTCGCTGCCGATTTCATGACTTCGCCTCGCCCGCCCGGCGGGCTTCACCGCTCACAACGGCTGGCTGATGCCCCCATCCTTGCGGACGCGCCAGAAATGAATCGCGATCAACCCCGCCACGACGAGCGGAATGGCCACGCAGTGCAGAATGTAGAACCGGTTCAGAGTCGCCTCTCCCACGAAGCGACCGCCGAGCAGAATGAACCGAGCGTCGCTGGCATTGGTGATCAGGTCGAACCCGCCGACATTGAGCAGCTGAGCACCCGGTCCTTCATGGCCGAGAAACGGAGTCGCGCGGGCCATGTTGGAACCGACCGTAATAGCCCAGATCGCAAGCTGGTCCCACGGGAGCAGGTAGCCGGTGAACGACAACAGCAGCGTCAGCACCAGCAGAATCACACCGATGACCCAGTTGAACTCTCGCGGTGGCTTGTAGCTGCCGGTGAGAAAAACCCGGTACATGTGCAGCCAGACGGTAATCACCATTGCGTGCGCGCCCCAGCGGTGGATCTCGCGCATGATCCCCAGGGTTGTCACGTCGCGCAGGGCGAGAATGTCGTTGAACGCCCACTCGAGAGTCGGGCGATAATAGAACATCAGGAGCACGCCGGTGATCGTCTCGACGAGAAAGACGAAGAACGTGATTCCGCCCATGCACCAGGTGTAAGAGAGGGCGATTCCCTGCTCTTTAATGGAAACCGGATGCAGGTGCAGAAAGAAGTTCGTCAACATGACGACAACCCGGTTTCGCCGATCGTACGGCGCCGGATGCCGGAAGATGCTCTTCCAGATCTGCGAGTCGCGAATGTAATCGCCGACGGACATCTTGCTTTACCTTCAAATCAGCCGGAAACGAATCGGCCGGAACTTTGTCACCGAAACGAACTCAACCCGCCGCTCACGCGACCGGAACGAAGCACGCCGGATCCTCCCACTGCCCCATCTCTTCCTGAAACTTCACGCTCTTGTCGACTTCCAGCATTCCGTCTTCCGCGATCCGGATACCGTGTCGCTCGAGCGGACGCGGTGCCGGACCTTCGAAATTGATGCCGGTGATGTAGAAGCCCGAGCCGTGACAGGGGCATTTGAACTTCTGCTCTCCCTCGAGCCAGTTCGGCGTACAGCCCAGATGGGTGCAGACCGTTGAGAGGGCGTAGACCAGATCCTTGCCTTTGTAGACGTTGTGCACGATCCAGACGCCGAACTGCGACGTCCACTTCGTGGAGACGACGCCCGGGGGATAATCGGAGAGCGGGCCGACCTTGAATTTTGACGGGGGCTCGACCAGAACGTTCGGCATCATGAAGCGGGCGACGGCCAACCCGCCAATCGTTGACGAAAGCGTCAGAAACGCCCAGGCCATCGCGAACGGCGAGACGAGGAGCGCGACCAGTGCGTTTCGGCGCGACTCGGTCGGCTTTCCTTTGGCGACCGGGACGGGCTTCACGGGCTTCGGCGGGATGACCACCTCCGCCGGACCAGCCTTCTTGACGAGTTCGCCGGTCTTCCCTTCGCGAACCGCCCGCAACATCTCCTCGACGGAGGGGCGATCGCCGGCAGGCTTTGCGGGCAAAGCGGCCTTCGCCGCAGCGGGGGCGCCTTCGGCTGCTGCCGCGGCAGGTTTTGCACCCCCCGCCGCCTGTGCACGCGCCGCCGCGAGTTTCTCCGCGGTCGATTTCGGTGCGCCGCCGGCAGGAGCCGCTGCCGGTTTTCCACCCGCAGCCTGGGCGCGCGCGGCAGCCAGAATGTCTTTCGTCGACTTCGGTCCGCCACCCGGTGCGGGTTTCGGCGCGGCCTTAGGGGCCGGAGCTTCCGGCGCGTCCCCTGTTTGAGCAGGTTCCGGTGCGGATGCTTCGGGTGCCGGCTCCGATTTCGGAGCAGCAGATTCTGCGGGCGAACCACCAGCCGCGGAGCCCGCCTGTTGGCGCGCACGCGCGAGAATATCCTGGGTGGAAAGCTTCTTTTTCTCCATCGCCTGTACCAGCGCTCGAGTGGATTGCGAAGCGGACTCGATCCGGCGCTCGATAGGTGTTGATGCGCATGGAGAGCGCAATGAGCGGCCGGTCAGTCCGGATTCTTGCAATATCTCTCGGGACTGTCCACCGACTTTGCCAAGTCGCCCCATGATTTCTCAGAAGCAAGAACCGGCGCGCCGCGGACTTTCCCAGCCCTGAGAACGAACGCCGTTCACGCGAACACCAGCGCCGGGTGGAATGCCGACATCCGGAACTTGCGTTTGTTCCGCGCTAAGCCGCAGAATAAGAATTCAAGGACAACGCGCTTGCCGCACCACGACGCACTCATTGACGAAATTGACTCGCTGATTCGGCGCGATCCGGCGCGCCGCGGCCTGATCGCGACGGAGAGTCAGTTCGGCCCGCTTTGCTCCGGACATCTTGCCCAAGCCGCCCGAAGTCTCGCTGAAACCGGCCGATGCGTGGCGATCGTCACCGGTTTCTATATTCCCCACGCGTCTCCCCCCGCAGCAGAGACCGACGGGCCCCCGGGTGCGCTGTTTCTCGCGCGGGTGTTCGAGCGGATCGGCATTGAGACGATGGTTGTCACCGATGAGAACTGCCTCGCCGCCGTCCGGGCGGCCGCCGTCGCCGCCGAGTATCCCATTCCGAAAGTCGTCGCACTCTCCGTGAAATCAGCGAGCTGGGTCGAAGATTATTTCCGTTCGGATTTCGCCGCCCGGCTTACTCATCTGGTTGCCGTCGAACGCGCCGGTCCCAGCCACACGGCGGAATCGCTCGCTTCCCAGAAGCGGTCCGGTGCAGTGCCGGTTGCGGAATTCGAGGCGACCGTTCCCGGTGACTCTCGCGATCGCTGCCACAACATGCGCGGCATGCCGATCGACGAATATGGACTCGCTCTGTATCGACTGTTCGAGGACCACGCACGGTTTCGTCCCGGGATCACGACGATTGGAATCGGTGATGGAGCCAACGAGATTGGCATGGGGATTGTCGCATGGGAAGAGCTGCGGCGACGGCTTGAAGGGGCGCATGCGCCGTGCATTCCGTGTCGCATCTCCACCGACTGGAATATCATTGCCGGTACCAGCAACTGGGGAGCTTACGCGCTTGCAGCCTGCGTGCTTCTTCAGCGAGGGAGGCTCGACGTGCTTGAACCACTCGACCGGCCGAGTGAAAAAAACATCATCGAGCAGATGGTCGCGAACGGCCCCGCAGTCGATGGCGTGACCGGCAGGCAGGAGGCCACGGTCGACGGCCTGCCGTTTCTGACATACATTCAGCCGCTCGAAGGAATTCGTCGCCTGCTTCTCCCACACACTGAACACGCTTCCAAGGAGACTTCAATATGACCGGCTATACGGTCCACACCGGCTCGACCGAAAAGTTCTCGAGCGGATGGGACAATATTTTCTCGAATCGGAAGTCCGCCAAGAAGTCCGCACCCAGGAAAGCAGCCGCGGCGAAAGCGAAGAAATCCTCGGGAAAGAAGAAAGCGGCGAAGGGGAAATGACCTGCGGCCGTCTGCTGCAGGTCCGGTTTTTTCCGGGATTTGCGGCATCCGGGAGTCCCCTGCTCATGCCGATCCGGTCCCGGGTCGATATATGAAGTGCGAAACCGTCATGACCGGTGGCTAGGGAAAATCCGTTGAGCGAGGGGGGAGCATGTCCACCGAGAACTTTTCAGACGCCAGCTTCGACAGCGAACACTACGAAGAGATCACGAGCGAAGAAGTCGATCGTGTCGTCGAGCAGCTCGAAAAGCTGATGGATACCGTCGCGAGCGAGAACATCAAGTCGCATCTCGAAGACGCGATCAACAACATCTTCTTTCTCGTCTATGACGACGAGGATTCCGCGGACGTCCAGGACGCTGCGTGACCGGCGCTCGTCAGTTCCCGCCAGACGCTACGGTGCCGACTTCGAGTCTTTTCCGCTCACGTTGACGATGATGGTCTGTTTCGCCTTGTCGACGGATACGACTGCGCCGAACGCGATCTTTCTGGAGAAAGCTTCCGCGTCGCCGACTGGAGTCACGGTGAACTCCTGTCCGTCATCGCGGGAATTCGGCCCGAAGACAACGCTCTGAGCGGAATTGTCGCTGAGCCCCGCAAGCGTTTCGACCAGCTCGTCCGCTTTCTTGTCGTCGAGCTTCGGCTTGACGATCACCGTCACCGATCCTGCCTCAGCAGTCGACGGATTAGTGGTCAGCGCCGCGCTTCCACCCGTTGAACGAAACGGTGCGGACCGCACCAGCACATACGGAATGACCCGCTGTGCAATGAGGTCGTTGAATTCCTGGGCGGTCTTCGTTGCCAGCAGTTCGTCCACGCCGGTCTCGATCTGATCGAGTTCCTGCAGGATCGAGTCCTTCTGCTTGGCGACTTGCTCGGACGTGAGCACCTGCTTGATTCCATCCTTCAGTCCGGCAAGTCGCGGCATGCTTTCGACCCACGACTTCGGGCACCATTTCCCTTCAATCACCGTGAACTCGTGGTCGGCCGCCGGTTGCCCTGGCGCCTCGATGGTGATGACGGCATTCTCTCCCTCAAGCGATTTGAGGGTCA
>JBFWWA010000057.1:0-13153 GCA_050246455.1 Planctomycetaceae bacterium | reverse complement strand
TTCCCTGCAGCGGCTCCGTGTAGAAATTCCAGATGCCGAACTGCCCGAAGCGATCGGGATGCGGATTGGCTGCAAGAATGTTGGCGGAGACGTCGCGCGTCAGGTTCCATTCCTTCGATTTCTCACCGGCCGACGTCAGCGTGAACTCGACGTCGGTGAGATCGCAGGCATGATTGCCGTCGCGCGGTCCGATCAGGAGCGACACCAGATCCCCCGGCTGCACGGCAAGATTCTCGATCGGCCCGGCGCTGACGGTGCCTCCCCCCTGGGCTGTTCCGGTCGCAAGGCGCTGACGAGTGGCGCCGCGGCGCAGCTCGATGGACCAGGCGACGCCGTTGCCGCATTCCGGATGCGCATGAGTGATCTTCGCTTCGACTTTCATCGCTGCCGCGATCGGACTCCGCCAGCCGAGCCCGGCATACAAGGTCGGCGAGGGGTGCACAACGACGCCGTGCCCCTTCATGTTTCCGGGAATGCGCACGTGCTGATCGGAGGAGTTTGCAGCCAGGAGCGGCGTCTCCGATGTTCCCCAGCCGTTGACGAACGCGTAATTCGACACGTTCGTCATCTGTGTTTTCATCAGGTCGAGGCGAATTTCCGCCTGCGAACCGATTCCCAGATAGGCCATCCATGCGCCGAGCGCTTCGGCATCGACGTTATGATCGGCCGCGAACTTCCTGAGTTCGAACTTGCTGCCGGGGTCGGTTGCTTCCGCCGCGGCATTGAGGCAGGCTGCGGCCGATGCGAAGACTTTCTCGCGCCGTGCAGAAAGGGCGCGCGTGAACTCGCGGACTTCACGAAGCGGCAGATCCGGACGACCGGGAGTGACGAGCCGAAGGTCGTTCCAGACGACGAAATCGTGCGTGTTGCCGTCGCCCGCATCGTCCGCCGTCAGGTAGAGGAGGACTTCGTTTCCTTCAGCGGGGGCCGGTATTTTGACTTTGATTTCCTGGCCGGCGGTGATCGGCGAAGTCGGGACGACCCAAGACTTCATGTGGCCGACGTTCTGAAAGCGGGAAAGCGCCTTCTGCCATTGGCGGATTCGGTCGGCAAGGGCTGTCGCGTCGGCCGGCTTCGCGGTGCGCCACTGCGTTCGCACGCCTTCGAGCAGCGGCGACGATTCATCGGTCGTGAGCGCCTTCCAGAGCGTCTTCAAATAGCGCGCGTTGAGCTGCCGCCTGGCAGCGACCTGTTGAATCGCCTCGTTCCCTTTCGCAAGCTCTGCGCGCTCTTCGAGAGTTGCAGCGAGGTATTTCTCCAGCGGGAGCCGCCCCTGTTCATCGGCATACTTCTTATAGAGGCCGCGGATTTCGCGCATGAGCTCGTCGGACCAGTCGCGTCGCGTCTCCCCCTTCGAGAACCGGAAGCCGTCCGAGAGGAGCACGGCATGCCGCGAGACATTCTTGGCGGCATCGAGGTATTTCGTCAGAAGCGAGGGAGACATCACCAGCGCGTTGCCGGTGTTCGTGAAGCCTTCACCGGCGGCGCCGTCGGCGGGGAACTCGCGCGCGGGCTGCAGGTCGACTCCGGTGAGATCCTCGAGCGTGTAGGTATACTCGGCATTGCTCAAGCGGCGGAGGACAACGGGTCCCGGATCGCCTGCTCGAGCATGGGCCTCGGCATCGAGATAGCGTTCCACCCAGCTGCGGATTTGCTTCCGTTCGGCCGCGGAGGGCTGCTTCGCATCCTTCGGGGGCATTTCGCCGTTGTCGAGCATTTCGGCGACTTTCTGCCACGAGTGCGGCGACTTCCGCACATCGAGCAGCGCACCGAAGCGTTCAAGATCGAGCTCCCCTTCCATCTTTTCGGTGGAATGGCAATCAAGGCAGAACCGGCTCAACAGCGGCTTGAGCTGCTGCGTGTACTCTTTTTCGAGCGACGGGAAGGTCTCGACGTCGGCCGCGCGGGCGGTCGCGGGAAGACCCGAGGCGAGGATGAGCAGGAGCGACGTGACGAACCAGTTGCGCAGCTTCACCGGCCTCTCCCTCAAAGGTCGCGACGGCGGACCGGAATGTCCGCACGGCAGATTCCCGGATCCGTAACCGGTCTTTCATCTTGTCAGACCGCTTTGAGAGCGTCAACTTGCCGGATGCCGGGGGGCGTGCCGACGTGATGCTCGGTTTCGCCGCGCTCGCAACCGGCAGGGAATGACGATTACGATAGGGCGATGACCTCTCCGCCCAACACGATTGCCGATTTCGTTCGATTCCTCGTTGCGATTCTCATCGGATCGACGGCGTGTCCGCTCGTTGCGGCGGAGCTTGCGTTCGTCGGCGCGGAAGGTTTTGGAGCCGAAACGCGCGGCGGGACCGGCGGCAAGATCCTGCATGTGACGCGGCTCGACGATGATCCCGGAAACCCCGCGCCAGGCTCGCTCCGGTGGGGAGTGGCACAGCGCGGGCCGCGGATTGTGCGGTTTCGGGTTGCGGGAAATATCCGTCTCGCGGCGCCGCTGGTCGTCACGGAGCCGTTTCTTACCATCGACGGCAGCGATGCGCCGGGAGACGGCATCTGCATCTGCGACGACAACTTCATCATCAAACGATCGCACGACGTGATTGTTCGTCATGTCCGTTTTCGACGCGGCGATGTTCGCACGCTGGAAGCGGTCGAGAAGGCGGGGCTGGCGCGACCGGAGGGATCCGCGGGGCTCGACTGCTGCTCGTTCGTCGATTCGCGGACCATCATCGTCGACCACTGCTCGCTCACCTGGTGCTGCGACGAAATGTTCTGCTTTGTGCGCTGCGAGAACGTCACGGTGCAGTGGTGCCTGATGGCCGAACCCCTCGCGAATCCGCGCGTTCATCCTTACGGCGACAGGCACGCCTTCGCTTTCATTGCGAGCGCGAGCACGCTCTCCCTGCATCACAACCTGATTGCGCGGTATGTGATGCGCGGCCCGCAGTTTGAAGTCAATGACGTTCGCCGTCACACAAATTACGACGTGAAGATGGAAGCGATCAACAACGTCCTGTTCGACTTCCAGCGCTCGGGCTCCCGCTACACCACCGGAATTGAAGATCACCCGGAGGAAGCGGCCGGCAGGAAATTCGAATTCCAGTTCGTGAACAACAGCTACATCGATCCCGTCGGCAGGAAGCCGCCGATCGAAGCTGTGCGGAAGCACGGAGTCATCGACAATCTGCGCGTCGCCGTCATTGGCAACACTTCGATGGCGAAATTGACAAGCGGCGTTTCCAGCGCCGCAATCCTGACCGATGAGCGGAAGCCGGTGGCCGAGGCGGCCACGGAAATTCGTGCGCAGATTACCGAACAATTGCTCTTCACAGCCCCCGTTCCGGTCACTGTCGAAAGCGCCGAGGAGTCGTTGAAGCGCGTCCTTGACGACGCGGGCTCGAGCAAGAAGCGGGACGAGGTCGATCGGCGGATCGTCGAAGATGTTCGCAACCGGCGCGGCCGGCCGCTCGTCAAATCGCAGCAGGATGTCGGCGGCTGGCCGGAGCTCAAGTAGGCGAATCTCGAGAAAAGATTTGCGATGCCGGCCAATTCGTTTAGAATCGTCCCTGCTGCACTGACTCCGCTTGCTCCGCCCCGCCACGAACCAACCTGGGCTCCTCGGAGATTGACGGTCGATGCTCACGATCGGCGACCCACAACGTTTGAATCGCCGCGGATTCCTCACCGCGGGGGGGCTTGCCCTCGGCGGACTGTCGCTGGCCGACATGCTCGCCCTCAAAGCGCACGGGGCATCGAACGCGAAGCTGCTCAAAGACAAATCGGTCGTCTTCGTCTTCATGCACGGCGGGCCGAGCCAGATTGAAACGTTCGATCCGAAGATGGATCAGCCGGTCGAAATCGCGAGCGCCACCGGCGAAGTTTCGACGAAACTCCCGGGTATCACATTCGGCGGAACGTTCCCGCGACTGGCTCAACTCGCCGACCGGATGAGCATCGTCCGCTCGTTCACCACCGGCGACGGCAACCACGATATCAAGCCGATCGTCGGCCGCGAGACTTACGGCGCGAACCTCGGCTCGCTCTACGCGCGCGTGGCGGGGCAGAACCGTCCGCACGACGGCATGCCGACGAACGTCACGCTCTATCCGCAAGCGGTCGACGACACGACCATGCCTCCCATCAAGCAGTTCGGCGATTTCGAATCGCCCGGTTCGCTCGGCGGTGGTTATGCCCCCTTCGCACCGAGCGGTGGTGGCGAACTCAGACAAAATATGAAGCTCGCGCTGCCGATGAACCGCCTCGACGAACGGCGGCTGCTGCTCACGGGTCTTGACCGGCTCAAACGGTCATTCGATTCGCAGGTCGCGCTCGCAAGTATGGGGACGCTCCAGGCGCAGGCCTTCCAGACCATTCTCGGCGGCGTGGCGGATGCGTTCGATCTCTCGAAGGAAAACCCGCTGACGATCGCCCGCTACGATACCGCACCGCTCGTCCGTCCCGACCAGATCGACAAGAAGTGGAAGAACTACGAACGGTATGTCGATAACGCGAAGTCGCTGGGCCGGCTGATGCTCCTCGCGCGGCGCCTCTGCGAGCGTGGCTGCGGCTTCGTCACCGTCACGACAAACTTCGTCTGGGACATGCACTCCGACGTCAACAACGCGGGAGTCGAAGAGGGATTCCGCTATATGGGACTCCCGTTCGATCATGCTATTTCGGCATTCCTCGAAGATGTCGAATCGCGTGGGCTCAGCGAGAAGATCCTGCTCGTCTGCTGCGGCGAGATGGGCCGCTCCCCGCGCATCAACGCCACTGGCGGCCGCGACCACTGGGGGAACCTCGCCCCGCTGATGCTGGCCGGCGGCGGACTGAAAATGGGTCAGGTCATCGGTCAATCGAAACGGGATGCGAGCGAGCCACGCTCGGAACCGGTGACGATCAAGAACCTCATCGCGACAGTGCTCGACACCCTCATCAACGTCGGCGAGTTGCGGCTCGTCACCGGCATCTCCGGCGACGTCCTCAAAGCCGCGACCGCGGCCGAGCCGATCAGCGGGCTCGTTTAATCGCGGGGTGGCCCCGACGCCCGCTACGAACTTGGGCCACTCAGGTGGCAAGAAAGACCACGCCCTTCACAAGGCCTCAGCGACGTGCCACGCTGTCGCGTACGGAGAGCTGGCCGGTCATCAACCGTTTGAACTCACTCATCCAACCCGAAACTGTCGGCGCGTGGCTGCCATCGGTCGGCCTTTGCATGGCATCGATCGCATCGGCCGTCGTCGTGCAGTAGCAAACAGGGGAACAGGCTTCGAAGATTCTTCGCGATCCTGTCGAGGTCGTCGTGCTTCGCGTCGCATTCCGGAAGCTCCGGCTTGTGCCCGAGGGCACCGCAGGCCGGGCAGCGATTCATCCACCGCCACGCGTCCGGATGGTCTTCAAGATATTCCAGTCCGTTTTGCACACGGGCATTCTAACGAATCAGCGGCTGGTGGTGCCTGGAGTGCACGACGCGGCCGGCGATAGCCGGCCCTACGACGCACTTTTTCGATCGCATCACGCGAGTTCCGGCAGCGTATAGGGTGCGCGATACTGCTTCGTCAACAACTGATTGGCTTCGTCGCAGTCCACAAATTTCTCTTTCGCCGCGTCGAAGTCGAGGCGACCGCGCGTGAGCTGTGCGATTTCGCCCAGATGCACCAGTGCGCAACTTCGATGGGCGATCTCCGGCGATGCATTCGTGGGCGTGCGGTTGCGTACCGCATCCAGAAAGTTCGCCATGTGTTCGGCGTAACCGGTCTTCCCACGAAGTTCTTTTCCTTCCGTCGGGCCGGGCTTGCCTTTCGGTCCCTCGAAGACGCTGAACGCGCCGCGCCGAGAGAAGACCATGTAGCCTTCGGTACCGTAAAAGACGTTGCCGTTATCGAACCCGTGCAGCCCGTAGGCGGGGAAGGGATAGTTTTCGTAAATCAGAAGCCGGCCGTCGGGGTATTCATAGGTGACGTTGAGATTGTCGGGATATTCGCTGGCGTGCCCCTGCAGCATCATGCGGCCGCCGCGCGCGGTGATCTGCTTCGGCAGCGTGTCGATACCGAGCCCCCAGGTGGCCATGTCGAGATCGTGAATGCCGTCGTCGCCGATCTCGCCGTTGCCGTAATCGCGAAACATCCGCCACGTCTGATGAAAGCGATGGGAATTGAACGGCCGTGCGGGGGCCGGACCGAGCCAGCGGTCGTAATCGACACCTTTCGGCGCATCGCTGTCGGGAACCGGTTTCACTTCATTGCGGACTTCCGCAGTCCAGGCGCGAGCCACCTTCACTTTGCCGATGATTCCCTGCTTGAGCAGTTCGGCCGCCTTCGCCGTGACGGGGCTGGAACGCATCTGGCTTCCCTGCTGGACGACGCGGCCGTATTTTTTCGCGGCGGCGATGATCAAGGGACCTTCGCTGTAGCAGTGCGAGATCGGCTTTTCGATATAGACGTCCTTACCGGCGCGCATCGCCGCGAGAGCCATCGGGGCATGCCAGTGATGCGGCGTGGCGATGATGCAGGCATCGACGTCTTTATCTTCGATCACGTCTTCATAGCGCGCGGTCCGCTTGGCAGGAGCCGGCTGGAATCCCGACATGAAACCGGCCATCCGGTCGATCTGGCCGGGGTCGACGTCGCAAAGCCAGGCGATCGAGACCTTCTCGTTCCGGCTGACGAGCCCCCTCACGTGGTTTCCCATAATCCCGCCGCAGCCGATGATCGCGAGGCGAATTCGCTCGGGCGCTTCGGCTCCGAAGAGATGCACCCCACCGAGCGCTTTGGCGGCCGCCATCACTGTGGCTGCTTCGGTCGAACGCTTCAGAAACTGCCGCCGTGTGGTGTTCGATGTCATCGATACGCTCCGTGGGCTGGGGCCTGGTGACTTCGGGCAGGGGGACTGGCCTGTTCCCGATCGTACCGCTGCCAGGTGTCCGGTTCCAATCTTTCCGGCGGCCGTCGTTTCCACCCTGCCGGGATCCGCAAAAAATGCCTGTTTTCACCCTGTAGAACTCGTATCGACCCAGAATGGGCCGGTCGCTATCATCCCGCTCCTTATCTCCTCTCTCCAATCCGGCAATTGATGCACACGGCGATCGGCAGTTCCTGCCGCCTCGCTCCCCTTCGTGCACCGAAATCCCACGAATGAATTCGTTTGATCCGGAACTCGATCGCGGAGTTCGTCGCGCCTCTCTACGGGGGGCGTCGATCGTACTGTGTTTGTCCGCGATGCTTCTTTGCGGGGCGGGATGCTCGACACCCTTCCTGAAAGTCGACGGAGAGGTGACGGCGCACATCGCGCCGGCACATCGCAAGAAGCCCGTGTTTCCCTCGCTTCTGCCGCACCGGCCTCGTTTCCGGCAGTCGTGCTACGTAGCGGTCATCGACGTCGACGGAATGCTGTTTGACTCCGACACCGCGGGCCTCGGCTCGTGGGGCGAGAATCCGGTCGCCATCTTTCGCGAGCGGCTCGATGCCATTGAGGCCAACCCGCGCATTCGAGCGGTGGTGCTGCGCATCAACTCTCCCGGTGGAAGCGTGACCGCAACCGACATCATGTGGCGCGATCTGCAGGCGTTCAAAGCGCGCACGCGTCTGCCGGTTGTGGCCTGCATCATGGACGTCGGCACCGGCGGAGCGTACTACCTCGCGACCGGCGCGCAGCAGATCTTCGCCCATCCGACAACCATTACCGGGTCGATCGGCTGCATCCTGAACATCTACAACCTTGAAGACATGATGAGCATGCTCAAGATTCATGGTACGCCCGTGAAGTCGGGCCCTCACGTCGATCTGGGCTCGGCTTCCAAGCCGCTCGATGACGAGAGCCGTCGCATGCTGCAAAGCATGGCCGACGAGTTCCACCAGCGTTTCAAGCGCGTCGTCTGTGAGAATCGTCCGGTCGACGGCCGGATTCCGACAACGTTCGACGGTCGCGTCTTCACTGCTTCCCACGCGATGCGGATCGGCCTCATTGATCAGATCGGTTATCTGGACGACGCCGTCCGCTGTGCGACACAGATGGCAGGGTTGTCCTACGCGGAAGTGACGTTCCTGCGCCGCGACGGCGACACCGCGACTTCTCCGTACTCCACGAGCCCGAACGTGCCGCTCCACGACAAGTTCGTGAACCTCGACGTTCCGGGCCTGCAGCGCTCACGAATGCCGAGCTTCCTCTACCTGTGGCAGATCGAGCCGACGGCGGAAACGATCAACGGAAAGTAGGCGGCAGGAAGTCCGGCTTCGGGTGGCCTGGCTTCAGGCGCAGAGCCGATGAACCGCTGCTTGCTTCAGTAAGCCGTTACGCACTCCGGTAGGCTGCGAATGCTTCAAACCGGTGCGTTGACCTGAAGCCCGACGCCTACTTTCCCGTCAGGCGGTTGGTGCGGTCGCGCCATTCGACCGGCAGATCCATGACGTGTTTCTTGAGGACGTAAAGGATGTCGTCCTCGCAGTTGACCCCTTTCTTCCCCAGGAGGTCCGTTCCGCGAAACTTCGTCTTGTTGTAGACCTGCAGGAGGACGCGATCCTTGGCTCCGGTGACACCGGCCAGCTTGACGGCGATCTTCCTGGCATCACCTCGGTCGCGGTCGTCATCCTCGCCGACGCACGCCAGAAATCCGATTCCCCACTCCGGATTACGAATCTGGAGCAGGGCCTGCGCGGTGGTGAGCCCTTTGAGATTGGCCTCCGGCGAAAGAAGGACGAGCGCGCGGATGTCCTGTCCCCGCGGGGTGCTCGATTCGGGGGTGGGGCCGTCAGGGTAAGGACGCTTCAGCCAGTCGAACGCGGTGTAATTGATGGCGATCGGCGCCGCCGAATCGGGTGCGATGATCGCCATCTTGTTCATATTCAGATTCTTCGCGGAATGCTCTTTGAACAGGAATTCCTTGACCGCTTCGAGATCGGTGTCGATCATCCGATGATAATCGACGACTTTCAAATTCGAGGAATCGGATGCGTTTGCCTCCGACGGATTGACGCTCTGCCCATGTTTGCGCAGATCGACGGTGACGACCGCATAGCCTTCACGCTGCAGGCGCTTCGCGAATCCCTGTGCTCCCTCCCACACCTTGCGATTCCCGCCAAGGCTGTGCATCAGCAGAACGACCGGCGCATTCGCTCCGAGCGTCGAGCCGTAATAGGTGATCTCAATCTGCCAGCCGTCGGAAGTCGGGAGTTTCTTGACCGATTCCACGGCAACCTTCTTCGGATCCGCCCCCTGAGCGCAGAGGGATCGCGGTTCGGTTCCGAAGAGCAGGGCGAGCAGCGCCACGAAGGTGATGCCGAATCGCGACCCGGTTGCAAACGGTCTGGGTTGCGAAGAAATCATGGCCATCATCGGAAGAACTCCCGGAAGAGGAGAGTGACGGGCTGTCGATCGTCGAGTCGCGAATGGCAGTTCGAACGTTTTTGCGACTCGGCGAATCGTCCCTTTTCGCTGAGCGAAGACTGATCTTTCCAGTCTATTTGCGAACGGGGGGAGGGTCAATCGGGCGGTTCCGCGTTGAAGCGGTTCGAGACGCACAGACCCCCTCGCTCGCTGCAGGGACGCCGATGTAAACTGGTTCCATGTCTTCCGGCATCATCACTCTGACGACCGATTTCGGGCTCGCCGACAGTTATGTCGCCCAGATGAAGGGGGTCATTCTCGGCATCAACCCGGCCGCAGTCATTGTCGACGTGACGCATCAGGTCGAGGTCCAGAATATCGCTGCGGGTTCGGCAATTCTCAATGAGATGATCGACGCATTTCCCCCGGACGCAATTCACGTTGCCGTGATCGATCCGGGAGTCGGCAGCGACCGCGCGCTCGTCGCCGTCGAAACGGATCAGGGAAGATTCGTACTGCCCGATAACGGACTGCTTTCGGCCATCGCTCGCCGCTATCCGCCCGGACGGATCTTCCGACTCACGAACCGCCGGTTCTGGAGACGAACGGTCTCAAACACGTTTCACGGGCGCGACATCCTCGCACCGGTTGCGGCTCACTGGTCACTCGGCACCAGCGCCGCGGAGTTCGGAGAAGCGCAACCGTCTCTTGTCACCCTGCCGCTTCCCACACCGACGCACGACGGCGAACGGATGACCGGCGAGATTCTTCACATCGACCGGTTCGGCAACCTCGTCACATCGATTGAGGAAGCGCACCTTGGTGGATGGAGTTGCGAACAGCTGCAGGTCGAATGCAACGGGCAGATCGTTCACGGTCTCAAAACGCATTATGCGGAAGTTGAACCGGAAGCGCTGGTCGCATTGATCGGAAGCTCGGGTCGACTCGAGATTGCACTGCGCAACGGCAACGCCGCCCGTGAACTCAACGCAACTGTGGGAGCCCGCGTACAGGTCCGGCGTCATTCCCCTTGATCGTAACGGTATACGACCACCGGCGTGCCGGGCGCATACCCCTCGCATTCCTCCGGAATTACGACGAATCCGTCGGCGCGAGTCGTCGAAGAAAGGATCGACGCGCCACTGAGCGCGAGAGGCTCGACGAGGCCGTCGACGATGCGCACGCGGCAGTAATCGAGCCGGCCAACCGCGGAAACAATCTTGCGGCCTGCCGACAGGGTGATCTGCGGATAGGGCCACTCCACCCGACGCCCCCCGAGCCGGCGGATCGCGCGCCCCGCGAAAAAATCGTACGCGCACAGGCACGAGACCGGATTGCCGGGAAGCAGAAATACGAGCGATGAGCCAATCTTTCCCATTCCCGCGGGGCTGGAGGGTCGCATGGCAATGCCGTGAATTGCGAGCGTCCCTTCGCCCGCGACGATTGATGGAGCATGATCCTCAGCTCCAACGCTCGACCCACCCGAGACGAGGATGACATCGGCCCCCGCTGCGATGATGGCTGCGCGAATCTCCTCGCGCTGATCCCGAACCCGCCGGCACGATTCGAGCGTCCCTCCATCGCGTGCGACCAGACTGCGCAGCATCGCGGAGTTCGCTTCGTAGATCTGATACGGTCCGATCGGTTGGCCGGGGGGGACGAGTTCATCGCCGGTAATGACGATCCGCACGCGCGGCCGCCGGCAGACGGAAACCTTCGCGATTCCGAGCGATGCCAGCACGCCGAGATCCTGCGGTCTGAGCTTCCGACCCGAAGAAAGCACGGTCTCCCCGGCGCGGACGTCTTCGGATCGACGGCCGACATTCTTTCCTGGGGGGACCGCTGCGAGCGCCTCGACTTTGCCCGTCAATTCTCGCGCGAATTCCGCGGGAAGAACCGCGTCCGTGCCGCGGGGAACCGGTGCGCCGGTCATGATGCGAACGGCTGATCCCGGCGGCACGTCCCCTTCATAGGGCTGTCCCGGTAATGCCTCTCCGATGATCGAGAGGGAAAGGGGGTTGTAATCGCCGGCACCGTCTGTTTCCGATCCGCGGAGCGCGTAACCATCCATCGCCGCCCGGTCGAATTGCGGCACGTCGAACGTCGCCAGAAGATCTTCCGAGAGGATGCGCCCCTGTGCCTCCCCGAGTTCGATCGTTTCGCTGCCGAGAACCGCGCTGTGTGCATCCACCCACGCGCGCGCGGTCTCGACGAGTGCACGGCCGGTAAAGCCACGCATCCGGACGTCGCCAGGATTTCGATCGGCCGATGTCATGATACGTCCGAGTTTTACGCCGTTGTCTGTTTTGTATTCCCGGAGCACAGACATTCCTGACTGTGCGCTTTGTCAGCCGACGACCTATCGGCACAGACAGGAATGTCGGTGCTCCGGAACTCGCGAAAGGGGGGCGACCCTGATCCTCTCAAATCGTCCTGCAGTCTTGAGTTTGACGGGGAACTACAGCCCGGCATCGCGGAGCGCACGCTGATAATCTTCTTCGGTATTGCAGTTGCGAAGCGATTCGAGTTCCGGGTCGACCGCCCGAAGTTCCGAAACGTCGACCACGTGTGCGTCACAATCTTCCATCAGGAAGAACGGGCGGAGACGACCTTCGACCAGAAGCGATCGAACCTTCGGCTCGAGTGAACAGCGGTAGACTGCGGCAAGCGGATGATGATAGTTCCCTTCGCGCGGGATCGCCAGATCGTGTGTTCCCAGCCGCTCGATCATGCCTGTAACGAACGCCGGAGATAAAAGCGGAACATCGCAGGAGGATACGTATACGGCATCCACACTTCCCGCGAGCGCTCCAAAGCCGGCCGCAAGACCGCTCAACGGGCCGAGTCCTTCTTCTTCATCCCGCGCAATTCGCACCGATCCCGGGAGGGGTGGGAGCTCCTGCTCCGGCGCGGCGACCACGACGATCGGCTCGACGACCTCGCTCAGGATGCGGACGACGCGCTCGAGCATCGTTTCCGATCCAAACGGGAGCGAAAGCTTCGGTCGTCCCATGCGCGTACTCCGGCCGCCGCACAGGACGATGCCGCCGAATCTGGTCCTCGTCGGGGCCATCGACACGCTCTCCGGAAGTGGATAGATTTTTGAAATATGAGCCAGGAACAACCGTGGTACAAGGATGGCCTTCAGTTCACCTGCACACAGTGCGGCAACTGCTGCACCGGCGCGCCGGGAGTCGTCTGGGTCAACGACGAAGAAATCGAAGCGATCGCTGCCGCTACCGGCAAGACTCCGGCGGAAGTCCGGTTGTTCCATACAAAGCTCGTCCGGGGTCGAGTTTCGCTTACGGAGTTCCCGAACGGCGACTGCACCTTCTTTGACAGCCGGACCCGGAAGTGCACCGTATATACGGCCCGTCCTCGACAGTGCCGGACCTGGCCCTTCTGGAACTCGAATCTCGAGACTCCGGAAGACTGGGCCGAGGTGAGAGCCGGGGGGTGTCCCGGAGCCGGTCAGGGAGCCTTCGTCAGCCTGGAAGAGATCGAGCGGCAGGCTTCAGTCATCGATATCTGACGTGCCGGGATCGGCCGGGGATTCTCCCGAATCGAAGTTGCGTCAAGCTCGTTCCCCGGCTTGCCGGCCCGAACATGAAGTGCTGAATGCCGTTAGGAACATTCTTCGGGATCGCCGGCTAACCGGAAAAATCTTCCTGCTCTGCCGAATATGTTGAATTTTCCGGTTGTAACGGGTCGATAAACAACAGCATTGCCGGACGGTGGCGGTGTCCACCCCCGGTCGGTGTCGTCCAGCAACGATGTTCACGGAAGCAGAAGGAGACTCGAAAACCCGCGAGGTATTGCAGGTTGGACCGAAACAGTGGCTCGGAACGAGGTTCCGTCCCGGGCCCTGCTGGTC
>JBFWWA010000056.1:0-13165 GCA_050246455.1 Planctomycetaceae bacterium | reverse complement strand
CGCCGTGAGTGCGACTTCGGAACCGGTGGATGCGGCCGATGGAATTCCGTCCCCGCGTGCGAAGCGGATCATTGCGCTCACGCTCGCCTGTTACTGGCTGGCGCTATTCATCGGCACGCACATCCCGATCCAGCAGATGGAGAAGCTTCCGAAGTTCTCCGACAAGCTGATGCACTTCGGCGCGTACGCCGGGCTCTCGTTTCTGTTCGCACTCTGGCGGGCGAGCGGGCGGGGCTGGAAGAACTGGTCGCCGCTGTTCGTGCTCTTCGTCATGGCGATTTATGGAATTGCTGACGAATTGCTGCAGAAGCCGGTGAATCGTTCGGCAGAGGTTGCGGATTGGATCGCGGATATTCTGGGAAGCGCGGCAGGCATCGTGGTATTCATTGCGCTCCAGAAGCCCTTGCGCGCAAGACTGGGTGTGTGCGCGACGTAGATTCCCGCCGGGCGCGGCCGGCGGGTTTGATTGAGTGCGCAGAAAAGCTTTTACGCCATCGGTTCGCGCCAGCGGCGGCCTGATTTTTTCAGAAGGCGGTCGGCGGCGGCGGGGCCCCAGGTTCCGGCGGGGTAGGGTTCGGGAACGACCTTTTCCTTCTCCCAGTACTCGAGCACCGGTGTGACGAACTGCCATGCCGCCTCGAGTTCGTCGCTGCGGGTAAATAGCGTCGAGTCGCCGCGGAGCACGTCGAGAAGCAACCGCTCGTAAGCTTCCGGCAATTCGCTCTGGAACGCGGTTTCGTAGGCGAAGTCCATCGTGACCGGATGGATCTGATAATTCATGCCGGGCCGCTTCGTACAGAACGAAAGTGAGATCGCTTCGTGCGGTTGAATGCGGAAGACGAGCGTGTTCGGCTGCTGGCCGACGAGGTCGCAGATGTCTCCTTCACATTCGACCGTCGTGAAAAGGTTGAGCGGCGGGAGCTTGAACTGGATTGCCACTTCCGAGACGCGCGACGGCAGCCGCTTTCCGGTGCGCAGATAGAACGGCACGCCGGCCCACCGCCAGTTGTCGATGCGGACTTCCATCGCCGTGTAGCTTTCGGTCCGTGAGTCGGGGGGAATGCGGTCCTCCTCACGATAGCCGACGACCTTTTTCCCTTCCGATTCCCCCGCCGAGTACTGACCGCGGATGACCCAGTCGGAGATGGGGCCGTGTTTTCCCGGGGCGAGCGCCTGCAGCACTTTCAGTTTCTCGTCGCGCATGTTCTGCGCCCGGAAGAGCGCGGGGGGTTCCATTGCGACGAGGCAGAGGAGCTGCAGCATGTGGTTCTGCAGGACGTCGCGCAGCGCGCCCGACCGGTCGTAGTAGCCGCCGCGCCCCCGCTCCATCCCCTGCGATTCCGCCACCGTAATCTGCACATGATCGACATGGTTGCGATTGAACAACGGCTCGAAGATGGCGTTGCCGAACCGGAACAGCAGGATGTTCTGAACCGTCTCTTTGCCGAGGTAATGGTCGATGCGGTAAATCTGATCTTCGCGGAGCACGCGGCTGATGCGCGCCGTCATTTCCTGAGCCGAGGCGAGGTCGTGCCCGAACGGTTTCTCGATGACGACGCGGAGCGCCGCATCCGATCCTTCACCCGGAATCAGGCCGGTGTCGGGGAGCGATTCGATGGCCGGCAGGAAGAGCTCGGGAGCGGTGGCCATGTAGAAGACCCGCTTGCCGACCACCCCGGACCACTTTTCAATCTTCGTGAGGTCCTCTCCCATCTTCGGGTAGTCCGCGCGATCGGTGAGGTCATAGCAGAGGTAATGGAGCCGTGCTGCGAACCGTTTCCAGCGCTCGGCATCGATCGAACCGTTGCGGGCCTGCTTTGAGACCGCTTCGAACATTTCGTTTCGAAAACTTTCGTCGGTCTTGTCGCGGCGTGCGATGCCGACGATCGGTGCACGCTCGGTGAGATACCCCGCGGTCCAGAGGTGATACAGTGCGGGGATCAGCTTGCGTGCGGTAAGGTCCCCCGACGCGCCGAAGATGACGATCATCGCCTCTTCCGCTTCGGGAGCATGGAGCGGAATCTGCGGGACGGCCGGATTGACGCTGAGTTCGGTGACCATATCAGTGCTGTTCCTTTCCGTCGGCAATCGCGCCGAGACGTTCGGGCGTCACATCCCGCAATGTTCGGACGATGAGATTCGCAGCCTGCAGTTCTTCGACCGTCCGCCCCGTGCTGGCCAAGCCGACGCATTTCATTCCCGCAGCGCGAGCCGCCTCAATTCCGACCGGCGCGTCTTCGATCACGATGCATCGCTCGGGCTTCATTTTGAGTCCGGCTCCGGCGAGCTGAAATACCTGCGGATCGGGCTTTCCGCGCTCGACGTCCGCGCCGGTGATGACGGTTTGGATCAGGGGCTGAACTCCCAGCTTTTCGATCACCAGCTGCACGTTCGGCGGGGGACCGGAGGATCCCACGGCAATCGGCACGCCGGCGTCCGCCAGTGCGCAGATGAGTTCCCGTGCTCCGTCGATGGCCGGGAAATCGGCGGCGACAATTTCCCGGTAGTACGCTTCCTTTCTAGCGGCAATTTCATCGATTTCCTTGTCGCTGGCCGGGGCGGGCCACTGCCGGGCGAGCACTTCGCGGCTGGTCCGGCCGAATCCCCAGACGAATTCTGGGAGTGAATAGTCGCGCCCCTGCTCCCGGAAGAGGCGTTTCCAGCTCTCGAAATGGGCCTGGTAGGAGTCAATCAGAACGCCGTCGACGTCGAAAATTACCGCAAACTCTGCCATTTTCCTCTGCCAATCTTCCCTGGATCGTTCCGGCAATCGTCCCGTTTTCCACGGGGCGGAGCGTGCGAAGTCATTCTCATGACAGGTGCTTAGGATTTCCAGACCGGGAAACCGGGAATCTTCACCGTCGTCCCGCGAAACCATGCGGGCATCGGTTGAAAGAATTCCGACGAGTCCTCATAATCGCGGGTCCGACTGGAAGGGGTTATTGGAGCGATAAGGACAGGTTCATGGCGACGCTGAATAAACTGGAAATCAAGAAACGCCGTAAGAAGCGGGCACGTCTGAAGAAGAAGCTCCGCTGCCGCTTCTGCCCGGACGGCTGCAACCACTCGCCGCGCCCGATCTACGTCGATTTCAAAGACCTCAAGACGCTCCGCGGAATGATCGATCGCGAGGGGCATCTGCTGGCCCGCCGTCGCACTGGAAACTGTGCGAAGTATCAGCGAGCGGTCCGTAAAGCCGTGCTGCGAGCCCGCTTCATCGGCCTGCTCCCGTACGTCTCGGAAGAGTGACCGGACGCCGCTTCGCGCATCCGGCCAATTCAAAACGCATCACTGGCGGCCTCGTCCGCCAGTGTTTTTTTTGATCTCCGCGGAAATGGCGACGAGGCTTCCGGGGCCGGATGCACGGATGAAACTGCGGTAATCCTCAGGGACGGATTGGCCCCCATCATCCCAGGCGCTGGCGTTTATTCCATCCCGTGTGCCGTGGGTCGCGCTGACCGGTCCTACGGGACGATGCCATCGCAAAGGCGGGGGTCAGGTCTCCCCAGCGTCCCGCGGCGAACCTCCAGGGCTCGGATCCGCGAGCATTGCGGGCGTTCATGGCAACGAAGGGCTCCACCAGCCCTCTCCCCAGCAGCTCCAGCCAGGATGTCATCAGCATTCCGTAGTGCACTCCGAGATAAGCGGCCTGAACCGATCCGAGCGCGAGCGGGCGTCGATTGATGCAAAACTTTGCGGATGCACCGTCGATCGCCTCTGTCATTCAGAATAAGCAGGAGCGATCGCAACGTCAAAAAAAAAGCGGAAGCTTGAAACTTAAAAAGCCGCAAGATCTGAGCGAATCGGCAGAAAACGGAAGACTTTTGCGATTTGCTTGAGGCGTTCGCGACAAAGTCGCGGTATCCTTTGAACAGTGCTCCCGTTTCCCTCGACTGTCTGATCCTCTCTCAACGCCTTCACGCCCGGGAACTGCACCTCGCCATGACCGTGAAGCAGCAAGCCGAACATGACGCCGTTTCGACCCCCGCGTCAGTTCCGATGATTACGAAGCTGCATCGTCTTCTGGACGATTCTGCCCGCGAATGGAATCTGTCATCGCGTGCAGCACGCTGGATGTTCTGGTCGCCGGTTTTCGGCACGCTGGTTGTCCTGGCATCCTGCGCCTACCGGCCGCTGTTCACCTTTCTGCTCGATGAGGACGGTCTGGCGGAGTGGCTGCAGTTCGGGTTATTCGCAATTGCCTGCGTGTCGGGTGTTGTGATTGCACGACAGCTGACGAAATCCCGCAACGTCTTTTATGCCTCTCTGTTCGGCCTGTTCGCCATCGGAATGTTCTTCTGTGCCGGCGAGGAGATCTCGTGGGGACAGCGCGTGTTCGACGTGGAAACGCCCGAAGGCCTTCTGGAAGTGAACAAGCAGAACGAGACCAATCTGCACAACGTCGGGAACACGCTGACCTATATGCGGCTCGTCATGGCCACCGGAGCGGTGGTCGGCGGTACCGCCTGGTTCATCAATCGCAGCCTGCGGATCGAACGGCTGGTTCCCAATGCGGAGGTATTATTCATACCCCCCCCATTCCTGATGGCCGCATTCCTGGTGATGTTCTGCTACCGAATGATCCGCTACGCGTTTCCGAACCTGACCGGGTTCACCATCGTGCATCTCGCGGAATGGCCGGAATTGTGCTTCGCGTTCGCACTGTCGGCATTCAGCTTCCTGATTGCCCGCCGGTTGACCACGGAAGCGGCCGCCGCATCCGGGAATCCCGCTTCCTGACGCGGAATCCGCTCAGACTTCCATGATCGCGACGCGCCGCTCGTAGTATCCCATGTCGAGACGACGTGTCCGGATCGAGGGATCGTCGACCTTCATCTCAACGGTGTAGTAGCCAGTGCGCGTCGGCTCCCATTTGTGGCACCAGATTCCAAACGGAAGGTCGGGGAGCTGCGGCGTCTGCGCGTCGACGTTCGTCCAGTCTTCGCCGGGACCGAAGCGAATCTGCAGCTTGTCGCTCGGCTTGTCGCCGCCCCAGGAAATTCCGAGCACGCGATACGCCAGCTTTTCGCCGACGCGCCACTTCTCTATGGCGACCGGGATCGCGGAGAGGTCGAGGGTTGCCGGCGCGAATTCCTTCGCCATTGTCGGCTTCCCTTCCTGGTGCGTCCGCTGCGCGAATTCGATCATCTGCCCTGTTGCGCGCTCGTCATCGCCGACGAAGTAGATGGAGGTCAGCCACTTGATGTCGCAGCAGCCGTACCAGTTCGGAACGATGAGCCGGATGGGGTCGCCGTGATCCGGCGGAAGGGGTTCGCCATTCATTTCGGTGGCGAGATACGCTTTCGCTTTGACGAGATCGTCGAAGGTGAAGATCCAGCTCGCTCCCGGCATGGAGTGCGTCGACTTTGTGGTCCGTTCATCAAAGCCGGTGAAGAGCACCCGCTTGGCTTTGTCGGTGGGCTTTGCAATATCGAAGACTTTTTCGATCGGCACCCCTGACCAGTGAGCCACGCTCAGAAGTCCGAAGCTCAGATCGAGGGCGTTTCCGGCGCACTCGAGCAGAGTCGTGCCTTGCGAAGTGACGTGCGGCAGCAGGTCGTCGAGCTTGAGCACTTTCTCTTCGGCGACGAATTCGCCGATGCCGATTTTCCAGGGCCCTTTCCGTTCCAGCAGGTCGGGGTCTTCGGTTCGGATGTAGAATTTGTCGTTCGGCGTGACGCGGGTCTCGGGCTCGATCAGCGATGCCAGGTCGAGGCAGAGCCGTGCGTCATGCCCCTGCTTCCGCTTCTTGCCGATGGGGGCCATTCCCTCACCGAAAAACGGAACGGGGGAGAGGAACTGCCCTCCCGCGAGCGGCTCTTTGAGGTTCGTTCCCGGGAGCATCCCGGACCCATCGAAGCCGACCGCGACGGGAGGGCTCTCGACCGTCTTGTTGTTGCAGCCGACGAGATAGGCGGCCCCGACACCGAGCGCGGTGCGGAGAAACGTGCGGCGGTCCGGTTGAGAAAACGTCATCAGCAGCAAATCCTCCCCGCTCCTTGATACCGCAGGTGCGCACGAACCCGCAAGCAGGTCCCCTTTCCGCATGGGGCGCATCGGCCCGGCATTCATCGGTGAAACTTACGCATTTCAGGAGCTGCAAGCTGGTAATCCCGCTTACAGGGGTCCAGATCGATCGGGAATCGGCGGAGGGATCTGACAGATCCACCCCACCCGGAATGGCAATTCCCTGCCAAGTTGACAGGGCCGACCTCGCCATAGGATTGGCAGGACGGCTGCAAAGCTCAATATCGCATGTATTTAGGTCGCCGGCCTTTATTGGGCACGGTGATTGCTTTTCCGCGGGCAGCGGAGAGGGTGCGACTCGTGCCCTCCGCCAGACGCAATATTCCCACCCGGTGCAATATTCCCCACGCGGACGCCCCTGCAAAACGGTTTCGGGCGCCGTCGGTTCTAGCAAGCGGATTGAGGAGAAGCTGTGGCTAAACTGTTGACCTTTGATGAGGAAGCCCGGAAGAGCCTGATGCAGGGGGTTTCCAAACTGACGAAGGCTGTGAGCAGCACCCTCGGGCCTCGCGGGCGCAATGCCGTGCTCGACAAGGGCTGGGGTGCCCCGAAGGTGACCAAGGACGGCGTGACCGTCGCCGAGGACATCGAGCTTCAGGACCCGTTCGAGAACATGGGGGTCCAGCTCGTGAAGGAAGCGGCTTCGAAGACGAGCGACGTGGCCGGCGACGGCACCACGACCGCCACCGTACTGGCCGAGGCGCTCTTCCGTGAAGGCATTCGCTTCATTGCGAGCGGCGCCGACCCGATGTCGCTGAGCCGCGGCGCCCAGAAGGCGGTCGGCTTCGTTGTCGAAGAGCTCAAGAAGCTCGCGAAGCCGGTCGACGCCCGCGACAAGAAGGCGATCGAGACGGTTGCGACGATTGCCGGCAACAACGATCAGGAGATCGGCCGCATTCTCGCCGACGCGCTGATGAAGGTCGGCAAGGACGGCGTCATTACCGTCGAAGAAGGCCGCCAGGTCACGACGGAAGTGGAACTCGTCGAAGGAATGCAGTTCGATCGCGGATACCTTTCGCCGCACTTCGTGACCGACCAGGATCAGCAGGAGTGCCTCCTCGAGAACGCCCGCGTCCTGCTCTATGAGCAGAAGATTTCGTCGGCGAAGTCGCTCGTTCCGCTGCTCGAAAAAGTTTCGAAGGCGAACGTGCAGCTGCTGATCGTTGCGGAAGACATTGAAGGCGAGGCTCTGGCGACGCTCGTCGTCAACAAGCTTCGCGGCATCCTCAAGGTCTGTGCGGTGAAGGCGCCGGGTTACGGCGACCGCCGCAAGGCGATGCTGGAAGACATTGCCGTTCTGACCGGCGGCCGCGCGATCTTCAAGGATCTCGGCGTCAGCCTGGAAAGCCTCGAGCTGAAGGACCTCGGCGTTGCGAAGAAGCTTCGCATCGACGCGGAGAACACCACGATTGTGCAGGGAACCGGCTCGAAAGCCGCCATCGAAGGGCGTGCCGAGCAGATTCGCCGCGAGATCAGCACGACCGACAGCGAGTACGATCGTGAGAAGCTGCAGGAGCGCCTCGCGAAGCTCGCCGGCGGCGTGGCTCAGATCAACGTCGGAGCCGCGACCGAAACCGCAATGAAAGAGCGGAAGGACCTCATCGACGACGCACTCGCCGCAACGCGGGCCGCAATCGAAGAGGGAATCGTTCCCGGCGGCGGCGTGGCATTGCTCCGCTGTGCCGACGCTCTCAAAAAGCGCGAACTCGAGGGAGACGAACAGTTCGGACTCCAGCTCGTGCAGCGCGTCCTCGAAATGCCGCTGCGGACGATTTCCGAGAACGCTGGACTCGACGGCGCGGTCGTCGCCAACAACGTGAAGAAGGCGAAAGACAAGAACCACGGCTACGACGCGTTGAACGATCGCTACGGCGACATGTTCGACTTCGGCGTCGTCGATCCGACGAAGGTTGTCCGCAGTGCGCTGCAGAACGCGGTCAGCGTTGCATCGCTGCTGATGACGACCGACTCGATCATCGTCGAAGAGCCGAAGAAGGAAGAAGACGGCCACCACGACGACCACCACCACGACATGGGTGGCATGGGAGGCATGGGTGGCATGGGCGGCGGTATGCCGGGCATGGGCGGAATGGGAATGGGCGGGTTCTGATCCCGAACAGTTCCCGGACGTGATGTTTTGCGGCAGATTGAGTCGCGCTGAGTTTGCAGACGATTGGAAAATTGGCCCGGCCTGTCGAGGCTGGATGATTCCGAAATACGAAGGATCCAGGAGAGCGGAGTTAGAGCATGCAATTGAAACCTCTGGATGATCGCGTTGTGGTCGAGCCGCTGGACGCCGAAGAGAAGACCGCCGGCGGCATCGTTCTGCCGGACACCGCGAAAGAGAAGCCGCAGCGCGGCACGGTGGTTGCCGTCGGCCCTGGCCGTCTGCTGGAAGGTGGCGAGCGGTGCGCGGTGGGAGTTGTCGTCGGCGACGAAGTTCTGTTCGGCAAGTACGGCGGCACCGAAATTGAAGTCAACGGCAAGGATGTGAAGATCCTTCGCGAAAGCGACATTCTTGCAAAGATCGTGAAATAACTACTGCGCCGCCGCGACATTTCTTCGCGGCGCCGCCCGTTCACGTTTACAGGAGTCAGAGGCGTGGCTAAGCAATTGTTGTTCGATGACCGGGCGCGGCTCAAGCTGCAGCGCGGCGTGAAGAAGCTCGCCGACGCGGTCGCCGTCACCATGGGACCGACCGGCCGGAACGTCATCATTGAGAAGAGCTTCGGCAACCCGGTCGTGACCAAGGACGGCGTGACCGTCAGCAAGGAAGTCGAGCTCGACGATCCGTTCGAGCACATGGGCGCCAAGCTCGTCAACGAAGTCGCGACCAAAACCAGCGACATCGCCGGCGACGGCACCACCACCGCGACCGTGCTCGCTCGCGCCATCTACGACGAGGGCCTCCGCAGCATTTCGCTCGGCGTCAACCCGATGATCGTCCGACGCGGAATCGAGAAGGCCGTCGCCGCTGCCATCGAGCAGCTCGAAAAGCTCGCCAAGCCGGTCGAGTCGAAGGAAGAGATTGCCCAGGTCGGCGCGATCTCGGCCAACAACGACCCGACGATCGGCAAGCTTCTCGCCGAAGCGATGGAGCGCGTCGGCCGCGACGGCGTCATTACCGTCGAGGAAGGCAAGGGAAATACCACCACGCTCGATTTCGCCGAGGGAATGCAGTTCGACAAGGGGTACATCTCCCCCTACTTCGTGAACAACCCCAGCGACATGGATTGCGTGCTCGAGAACCCGTACATCCTGATCTACGAGAAGAAAATCTCGAGCCTCCGCGAATTCGTGCCTCTGCTTGAAAAGATTTCGCACTCGGGCAAGCCGCTGCTGATCATCGCGGAAGACGTGGAAGGCGAGGCGCTCACGGCGCTGGTCGTCAACAAGCTCCGCGGCGTGCTCAACGTCAGCGCCGTCAAGGCCCCGGGCTTCGGCGATCGCCGCAAGGCCATGCTGGGGGACATCGCGACTTTGACCGGCGGAACTCTGATCTCCGAAGATCTCGGCATCAAGCTCGAATCGGTGGAGCTCAGCCAGCTGGGCCGCGCGAAGAAAGTCGAGATCGACAAAGACTCGACGACGATCATCGAAGGGGCCGGCGACTCGAAGACCATCCAGGCCCGCGTGCAGCAGATCCGCACGCAGATCGAGAACACCGACAGCGAGTACGACCGCGAGAAGTTCCAGGAACGTCTCGCGAAGCTCACCGGCGGCGTGGCGATCATCTCGGTCGGAGCCGCGACGGAAGCGGAAATGAAGCAGACGAAGGCCCGCATGGAAGACGCGCTGCACGCCACGCGTGCGGCCGTTGAAGAAGGAATTCTTCCCGGCGGCGGCGTCGCTCTCGTCCGCACCATCGACGTCGTGAAGGAAGTGAAGGGGAAGGGTGACGAAAAGGTCGGCATCGAAATCATCGCCCGATCGCTCGAAGCTCCGATCCGCCAGATCGCATCGAACAGCGGCGTCGACGGCTCCGTCATTGCCGATGAAGTCCGCCAGAAGCCGAAGAACATCGGCTACGATGCGAACACGGGCGAATACGTCGACATGTACAAGGCGGGCATCATCGATCCGGCAAAGGTCGTGAAGAATGCTCTCCTCAATGCGTCGTCGATCGCCGGGCTGATGCTCACCACCCAGGTCCTTGTCACCAAGAACGAAGACGACCACGACAAGTCGAAGGTGGAAGGAACGGTTCGATAATTCGACAGGTTACCGACATCGGGCGGCGGGCGATCACTCTCGCACGCCGCCCGATGTTCTCAACCGAGACGGAATATTCCCGCTACGAGATCCCGGTCTCCGGCCTGTCGCCCGCTAACCTGTAGCCTGTAGCCCGATTGATGGCTTCCAAGCGCGACTATTACGAGGTGCTGGGAGTGCCTCGCGACGCATCCGCGGATGTGCTCAAGAAGGCTTACAAGAAGCTCGCGCTCGCCAACCACCCCGACCGCAACCCCGGCGATGACGATGCGGTCGCCCGGTTCAAGGAAGCGGCCGAGGCTTTCGAAGTTCTGAACAACCCCGACATGCGCGCCCGTTACGATCGCTTCGGGCATGCCGGCGTGCAGGGGAACGGACGCTCCGGCGCAGGGTTCAACGACCTCGGCGATATCTTCGAAGCCTTCGGCGACATGTTCGAAGGTTTCGGAATGTTCGGCGCAGGAGCCCGGCGCGGCGGGACGCGCGCAGCCCGCGGCGCAAGCCTCAAAACGGCCGTGACGATCGATCTCCTGGAAGCGGCTTCCGGCTGTGAGCGCGAACTCGAAATGCACCGCCGCGAACCGTGCAAGACCTGCGAAGGGTCCGGTGCGAAATCGGGCACGAAGCCGACGCCCTGCGATTACTGCGGCGGTGCGGGGCGCGTCGTGCAATCGCAGGGGTTCTTCCGGATTCAGACGACCTGCCCGGCCTGCTCCGGGGCGGGCACCGTCATCCGCGAAAAGTGCGCCGACTGTTCCGGGACCGGGCGCACGCCGGTCAAAGTCAAACTCGAAATCAAGATTCCCGCCGGTGTCGACAACGGCATGCAGCTCTGCCTCCGCGGCGAAGGGGAAGCGGGGACGCACGGCGGTCCGCGCGGCGATCTTTACGTCGACATCAGCGTCCGCGAACATCCTCTCTTCCGGCGCGAAGACAAAAATCTCACGTGCACCATTCCGTTGTCGTATACCCAGGCGGTGCTCGGTACGGAACTCGAGGTGCCGATTCTCAACGGCCGGCACGTGCTGACCATTCCGGCGGGAACTCAGCCGGGGGAAATCTTCAAGCTGCGTGGGCAGGGAATGCCCGATCCGCACGGAGGGCGTCGCGGCGACATGCTTGTCGAAGTGCAGCTTGAAATTCCGAAATCTCTCAATGCGCGGCAGGAAGAACTGATCCGCGAACTGGCCGACCTGGAACACGCCAACGTCAGTCCGCACCGGCAATCGTTCATTGAAAAACTCAAGAACTACTTCGCACCGGCGGAGGAATCGGCTTCGGAGTAATGACGAATCAGCCGTAGGGTGCGTCTCGACGGACCATTCCTTGATATTCGAGACAGAGTGCGTTGCCCCGCACCGTAAAATTGAACGACCATGACCAGACCAGGACAAAATCCCGAAGACGATCCCGGCCGCAGCCAGCGGGACGACGACGTGCAATCGCGCGATGAGGCGGCGGAAGTCGAGCCGGTGCGCGATCTGTCGCTGAAAGAGCAGCTCGAAGCGACTGCCGCGGAGCGCGATGCGAACCGCGACAACTGGCTCCGCGCGCAGGCCGAGCTCGAGAATTACCGCCGCCGGGCGCAGCGCGAAGCGGAGGAGATGCGGCAGTACCAGTCGCTCCCACTTGCGCGCGATCTCCTCCCGGCGCTCGACAACCTGCATCGGGCTCTCGCCGCCGCGGAGACGTCGCAGAATGTCGCGGATCTCGTCGAAGGGATTCGCATGGTCGCGAAGCAGTGCGACGATGCGCTCGGCAAGCATGGCATCAAGCCGATCGACGCCGCCGGCAAGCCGTTTGATCCGAATCTGCACCAGGCGATTCAACAGCTTCCTTCCGCTGAACATCCGCCGATGACGGTGCTCAACGAAGTCGAGCGGGGCTACGTTCTCAAGGACCGTGTCGTCCGGCCGAGCGTGGTCATTGTTTCCCAGGGTCCCCCGACCGACGCGCCCGCGGGTGAATGAGAGAGAAGACCACAACATGCCCACGTACGACTACGTCTGCAAGAACTGCGAGAATCGCTGGGAGCTGTTCCAGTCGATCATGGCCGACCCGATCAAGAAATGTCCGAAGTGCGGCAAGCAGAAGGCGGAGCGCGTCATCGGCCCCGGCGCGGGTGTGATCTTCAAAGGGTCGGGCTTCTACCAGACCGACTACCGCAGCTCGTCCTACAAGAAGGCGGCTGACGCCGATAAGAAGTCGAGCGAGACGAAATCCGAGAGCAGCACAAAATCGGATTCTTCGAGCTCGTCGAGTTCTTCCGGTTCGGAATCGAAATCGTCCGGTTCGAAGAAAGCCGATTGATGATCCGGCCGCAGACCTGCCCCATCTGCAAAAAAGATCTCACGGCCGTGGGGGCGGCGCAGAAACTGTTCCCCTTCTGCAGCGAGCGATGCCGCGACGTCGACCTGCTCCGCTGGAGCACCGGCAAGTACGCGATCGTCGAGCCGCTCGACCCGTCGCGAGTCGATACGCCAGTGCTCGACCCGGAATCGCTCGATCCGGATGCGATGGGGAACGGCCCGCTGCCACACGTCGGCGAATAGAACGCTGTCGTCGCAAACGCCGATTTCACAGACAGTTCGAATCGGCCGCTCGTCACTCTTCAGCTTCAAAGATATTGACGCTGCGGAGAATTCAGCAGTCTGATATCGTTCCGAATCTCACGCCCCACCCTGCCGCGGTTCAGCGGCCAATTCCATCCAAGACTTTCCACAGGATCGAACGGTCATGCGACCGATCGGTTTTCAGTCTCAGACGCCCCTTGCGCCGAGCGGACCACGCTGCGGAGGAGTGCTGCGATTCTTGTTCGGCATCGTCATTCTGCTCTTTGGCGTCGATTCGGCCTTCGCCTTCCCCGCGGAAACGGCGGATGAAGAGAACCTGGAGTCGCTCGACGCGGCACGCGAGATTCCGAAGT
>JBFWWA010000055.1:0-13244 GCA_050246455.1 Planctomycetaceae bacterium | reverse complement strand
TCGTTGAGTATATCGGCCGGTATGCCGAGTTTGGAAATGAGCGCCGGCTCATCGCTGTTCCGGACCGTCGCGACTTCCCCTTGCGTCCTGAAGGAATCAAAACGACAATTGCGCCGCGTCCGGGAGCGCGGAAATCCGGACGATCGTTGTTCTACCTGGAAAGAAATTTCGACCATGGCTACCGCGAAAATCGATGTCGTCGGACCCGAAGACGTTCCGATGATCACGCAGATGTATAACCAGATTTACCGCCCGTCGCGCGATATGGACTTTTTCAAGCGGCGGTTCCGCGGTCGGTACAACATCCTCATTCTCATTGCAACGCTTGACGACGTGCCGGTCGGCTTCTTCGTCGGCTTCGAGCTCAAGCCGTCGGTCTTTTTCGCCTGGCTTTATGGCGTTGTTCCCGAATTCCGCCGCCAGGGTATTGCCGCGCAGCTGATGGACGCGGTCCATGCCTGGGCCCTTTCGCATCAGTACGTCGTTATCCGCTTTGAATGCCACAACCAGCACCGGCCGATGCTGCATCTCGCCATCAGCCAGGAATACGACGTCGTCGGAATTCGCTGGGATGCCGACCGCGGCCAGAATCTCGTCATCTTCGAGAAAACGATCTCGCACGAGACAACGCCCGAGCGGTGAGCGTCGGCCGTTAACCCAGATCGCGAATGACCGAGCCGATCGAGAGCGGGTGGTTTTCGTTCAACAGAGGTGCGTGGTAGTTGGAATCCCGGTCGACACCGAGATGTTCCAGGATTGTGGCCGCCAGATCCCCCGGACCTACGGGGTTGTCTTTGACGTACGCCCCCTGAGAATCGGTCGTGCCGTACACCTGCCCGCCGCGCACTCCACCACCGGCGAGAAGCACGGTGAAGGCATGCGGCCAATGATCGCGTCCGGTCGCTTCGGTTGCGTTGTTCTGGACGATGCGTCCCACCCGCGGACTGCGGCCGAACTCTCCCATCACGCAGACGAGAGTCGTCTCGAGCAAGCCACGATCGGCGAGGTCGCGGAGGAATGTTGCGAACGCCCGGTCGAACTTGGGGACGAGATGCCGTTTGAGGCGTCCAAAATTGTCGTGATGCGTGTCCCAGAAAGGCGACTGCTTCTCGTATTTCGTCTCGTCGTCCCAGTTGACTGTGACGAGCGACGTTCCCGCCTCGACGAGCCTGCGTGCGAGCAAAAGGCTCTGGGCGAATTTGTGGGATCCATACTCCTCGCGGAGCTTTGGCGATTCCGCCTGCAGGTTGAACGCCCCCGAGGCGAGAGTGCCGCCGACCATCTCGAACGCAGTGCGATACTGCCCGTCGATCAGGTTCGCGAGACTTCCGTCGAGTTTCGAGCGGCCGCCGTCGATTGACCCGAGCAAATTCCGCCGCCGCGATAACCGGTCCGAAGGGACTCCTTCAAGGGGACGCACGCCCGGAACGTCAAAGTCTTTCTGGCTCGGATCGCTATCGACGAGGAATGCGTTGAACTGCTCTCCCATCACGCCCCCGGACTGCCCCGCAATCCGCTTTCCCTGTTCGGGGAACATGCAGTACCACGGCAGAACAATCGAAGCGGGAAGTCCGCCGCGCGGCGAACCGTAACGCATCACGAGCGCGCTGAGCGACGGCCAGTCGTCGGGGGCGAGCGTGTCGGTCGTGCCGGGCCGACGATGCGGCCGGCCGGTCGTCATCTGGCTGCACGCCGTTCCGTGCACCGGATCGATATGATGCATCGAGCGGAGCAGGCAGAGCTTATCCATCTGCTGCGCGAGGTGCGGGAGGTGCTCAGAAAGTTCGATGCCGGAAACGTTCGTCGCCGTGGGAGAGAATTCGCCACGCACCGTGCTCGGCGCGCCCGGCTTCATGTCCCAAAGATCGATATGGCTCGGCCCGCCGAACAGAAAAATGAAGACGCACGACCTGGCACGTTGCGGCAGAGCGTTCCCGCTTTTTTCCGCCCGAGCCGCCGAGGCGGCCCGTAGCTTCGCGAGATCATAGCTCGTCAGGCCGAGCAGACTGAGCCCGCCGACGGCAAGAGCATGCCGCCGATTCCACCGCGTTTCCAAGTTGTGGATTCCCGGAAAGTGAGACATCACGCGTCACTCCGGCAGGGAACGAACCCGTCAAACGTCCAGCATCAAACCTCTTTATCAGCGTACTTCGGCCTCGAATCTCAATCAAGATGCAACGATATCGGCAAGATGGAACAACACCGGCTGAATTGCCGATTCGGGTCGTGTGACCGGTCGAACCGCTCGATTCGATGGCGGTCACACGACTGAACGTCAGATTCCGCCTATTTTGCCGCCTGCGGCTTTCCGCTTGAGGGCTTCTTCGTGAAATCTCCCGCGGCGGCGATGAAGATCTTCTTCGGATCGATGTGCCGCTTGAGCGCTTCGAGCACCTTGTTCGGAGTGAGTTCGCTGATGCTCTTCTCGAGATTCGCGTAGTACTCCATCGACCGGTTGCTCGAAAGATTTGCGACGAGCGTACCGGCAAGTCCCGCATCGTCGGTTCGAGACACCTGCATATTCTGGATGTACGCCTTCTTCGCAATTTCGAGTTCTTCAGCGGTTACTCCATCCTGGAGAATCTTGTCGAGCTCTTCGCGAATTGCCGTTTTGACCTTCGGCATATTCTCGGGGTTGCAGATTGCATACAGGAAGAAGGCGGTCCGTTCATCGAGCGATGACGATTGCACCACGGAGCCGACGCCGTACGACAACCCTTCCTTCTGCCGGACTCGATCACCAAGCCGGGACGACAGCGACCCGCCACCCAGCACGAAGTTGCCGATAACCAGCGCGGGGTAATCGGGATGGTCGTCGCGGAGCGGGAAAACGGTCGCTCCGAAGAATTCGGCGTTCGCCTTGTCGGGAGTGTTGATGTCCTGCACTCCTCCTTTGATGCCCGGATCGACGGTCTTCGTCAATCGCGCGTACGAAGCCTGCGCTTTCCAGTCGCCGAAGATTTCCGTGAGGGCCTTCACCGCTTCTTCGCCGTCGAAATCGCCGACCACGGCCACCTCGCCGTTCTGTCCGCCGAGATACTCGCGATAGATCTTCGCGACTTCGGCGGCAGTGACCGCCTTCGTGGCTGCGAGCTCCTCGGGAATGGTCGGAACATAACGGGGGTCGTCGGTGGGGTACGGCGTGACGTGCTTCCGTACGAGCGTCGTCGCGAGCGACTGCGGATCGGTCAGTTGCTTTTCGAGATCGGCGATCTGCTCCTGCTTGATCAGCTCGAACTCCTTCTCCGAGAGCGCCGGCTCGCGGATGATCTGCTGCAACAGATCCCAGGCCGCCTTCAGATGCTCGCGCGTGGTTTGCACCGAAAGATTCAATTCGCCGGGCGTGCCGGTCGCATTGAGCCGCACTCGATGCTTATCGAGCGCGTCCAGCAGTTCCTGATAACTCAGCTTTTTTGTGCCGTGCGTGATGAGTTCCGGCAGAAGCTCGGCCGCCTTGGCCATGCCCTGCAGGTTCTTCTCGTCGCCGTACTTGAGCTTGATGCGGATATTGACCGACTGACCGCGAGTTTTCTTTTCGAGGAGAGCCACCGGAATTCCGGACGACAACGTGACGTGGCGTGTCCGTTTTTCGATGTTCGCGGGCGAAACGTCGAACGCCTCACCGGTGGCGGTCTGCGAACGCCCCTTGTAATCGCCGATCGTCGCCGCGAGATCGAGGGCCTTGGGAATCGGAGAACGATCGGGAGACTTCGTGGGAAGGAACTGGCCGATGGTTCGGTTGTCGGGCTTGAGGTACGCTTCGGCAACGCGCTTCACATCCTCCGCGGTCACCTTCTCGAGACGGTCACGGTGGACGAAGTAAAGCCGCCAGTCTCCCAGCGACGCCCATTCGCTCAACCGGATCGCAAGCCGGGAGGTATTTGCGGCGGCGAGCTCGCGCTGTTTGAGAATCTGCTGGCGAATGCGCTCGACTTCCTGCTCGGTAACCCCCTTCTCGACGAATTCGTCGATGGTGTCGATCATGGTGCCGAGGACGACGTCGGGTTCGTTCCCGGCCGCGACTTCGGCCATCAGCAGAACGACGCCGGGATCATGCCAGGAGAACGCCACTCCGAACACGCTCGATGCTTTCTTCGTCTCGACGAGCGACTTGTAGAGCCGGCCGGAGGATTCGGCAGTGAGGATTCCTTCCATCACTTCGACGGCGGGGAAATCGGCGTCACCCCCCGCGGGGATGTGATACGCGAGCCCGACGACCGAAACATCGCCGACGCGCTTGAGGCGGACAAGCCTTTCACCATCCTGCTCCGGCTCTTCCGTGTAGGTGGCATTCAGTTTGCGCGCGGGACGTGGAATTGCACCGAAGTATTTGTTGATGAGCGCGAGCGCCTTGTCGTCGTCAAAACTCCCGGCAACGACGAGCATGGCGTTGTCGGGCTGGTAAAAGCGGCGATAGAACTCGCGGAGATTCTCGACCGGCACGCGCTCGATGTCGGCCCGATTGCCGATCGTCGACTTGCCGTAGTTGTGCCATTCGAACGCGACCGCGAGCATTCGCTGCATGAGGATCGAAGTCGGATCGTTTTCGCCCCGCTCAAACTCGTTGCGGACAACGGTCATCTCCGAGCTGAGATGCTCTCCCTTGACGGTGCTGTTCATCATCCGGTCGGCTTCGAGCGCCAGTGCGAACTCGAGATTCTCGTCGCCGGCTGGAAGAGTCTCGTAGTAATTCGTCCGGTCGACCCAGGTCGTGCCGTTGAACTCCGCCCCCCTCGCTTTCAGCAGGGCGGGAATGTCCGGGCGATCGGGCGTTCCCTTGAACAGCATATGTTCCAGCAGGTGCGCCATTCCGGCTTCGCCGTATCCCTCGTGTCGCGAGCCGACGAAAATCGTCAGGTTGACGGTGACGGTCGGCTTCGAGGCGTCGGGAAAGAGCAGAACCCTCATCCCGTTTTCCAGCTTGTACTCGGTGATTCCCTCGATCGATGTGATTTTCTTGATCGGAGCGGCCTCCTGGGCGGCAGGTAGTGTCACAGAAGCTCCCGTCGCCGCGATCAGCATGGAGAGCAGTAGAGGTCGATGCATGATTTCAATCCTTGCAAACCACGGCCAATTGTCGACACGTTTCAGCACGCGTCCTGATTCTAGCGAGCTCACCACGGAACGCCACCCGGGAACAACCCCGGCGGACCGTGAGGGGCGTCCATCAGCTCGACGAATTTCGCAGATCCTTCAGCTTGATTCCCGCAATTCCGGCGACAACACCGACGAAGAGTCCGGCTCCGTGCGCCCAGTTGGCCACATTGCCGACGGCACCGATCATGCACAGCACGTACCACCCCATCATGATCGTGACCGTGCTCTGCGCGAGATAATAGCCGGCATGCGGATCGAATCGCGACTTCATCCAGGCATAACCGAACAGACCGTAGAGAACCCCGGACATCCCGCCGAAGTACGGCCCGCGAAACCAGTATTGAGCGATGTTGGAAACGATCGCGATTGCCAACACGAGGACCAGGTAACGGAAGCTTCCCATGCGGAACTCGACCATCATGCCGAACTGAAACAGCATCCACATGTTGAAGACGATGTGCATCGGTCCGAAATGCAGAAAGATCGGGGTGATGAGCCGCCAGATCTCTCCCTCGCGGATTTTGTGGAGCGGCGGCGGTCCATCAACAAAAATCCGCTCCTCGAACGGGCTGATGCGGATCTTCGCCATCGCCTCCTCGTTCTCCGATCCCATATGCGTGTAGAACGCCACCACTATGCTGATGAACATGAGTATCAGCGTGATGGGAGCGCTTGCCGTTGAGGGGCGCCGCCACCGATCCCGGACGTTGACGACGTTCTTACGTGCGGCGACCGCACTTTTGATCGTCTGCTCGCGCAGGGCGGCCGCGGCCCCGGCTGCTTCCTGATATTGCGGGGAATTGGGACTTGCGAGGTACGCGGCAAGCTCCTCCCGCGATCTCGCGACATCGTCTTCGTCATAGATCCAGATCGACCAGTCCTGCTCGCCCCGTTCGACGTCGGCCTGAATTCCGCGCGTGAGGAGATAATCGCCGAAGCGGCGGGCGGAGGTTTCGTCAGGCAACGTCCCGATGTGTCGCATCTCGACCTGTTCTGTTCCGTGGTTTGTCCTGAAATTCTGCGGCTCAGCGCGACGGCGCACGCCAACCTGCCGATGCAGCAGTCCGCCTTTTAGCGGACGGGCATGCCGCTTACCAGTGAAGTTCGACGATGTCCTTGTCGCACAGTATGTGTTCGCGGCCGACGCTCTGGCCGTCGCGCGCGCTCGTTCCCCAGATGCGCGCGAACTTCAGCTTGTCGGCAATCTCGCGATGGACCTTCATCGCGAGATCCTCAACCGTGCCATCCTTCGGAATCGTAAATGGATCGGCGGTGTCGGCGGGACGACCCGGCTTCTTCGTGTAGAGGCGGATGACGTCGAGCTCGTCGTAGATTCGCTCGCGAAGATTCTCTCTTGATGCGCCGGCATCCGGGGACGAATTCTCGCCGAACTCGACTCTCACCGTCCGGAACCGGATGGGAACGAGCTCCGCGAAGTATGCGAGACGGTCATTCGCACCGGGGTCGTCGGAACGGGTGACTGCAAGGAGCGTTTTTACCCGGATCGAAGAAAAATCGTCGTCGACGAAGCCGGAGCAGTCCGCCAGAAACGTCTTTCGCTTCGCCAGCTCGGCAATGACTTCCGCAGTCTGATCCGGGGCGTCGTCACTGCTTCCATCGAACGCGAGAATCACCGCGTCGGCAGTCCGCACGAAGCCGGTGAGATAGGGCTCGAAATGAGCGGCGGTGATCGGCGGCGTATCGACCAGCTGCACCTGCACGTCTTCGCGGCGCATCATCGCGGGGAGCGGCTCGCGCGTCGTAAAGGGGTACGGCGCGACTTCCGGAGTTGCATTCGTCAGTTCGGCGAGAATGCGGCTCTTTCCGGCATTCGGTGCACCGATGAGCAGAACCTGCCCCGCACCCTGCCTCGGGACGCGGTAGCTGCGTCCCTTCTTCGGCGCGCTCGCTTCGGCGTCATGTTCAGAGCGAGCCGCTTTGAGCCGCGTTTTGAGGTCCGCCTGGAGCTTCTCTGTTCCCTTGTGTTTCGGGATCAGCTTGAGCATCTGCTCCAGACAGGCAACCTGCTCCTCCGGCGATTGAGCCCGCCGATAGGCGTCCTCCGCCTTCTGATATTGAGGGGTCAGATTCGCGGGCATGGATCCGTCCAACTCGAGGAGCGACGAACACGCGGATTCAGTTCCCTCCCGGCGTGGCCGCGGCGCCCGCGGCGCTCGCGTTTCCGGCAGGCGTTACAGCGTTGTTCTTGCTCGTCTCGAGAAACGCGAAGAGGTCCGCAATTTCCTCGAGCGACAGCTCATCGAGCAGTCCGGTCGGCATGACGGAAACCTTCGACGGCGAACTTTCCTCGATCGACGATTTCGGAACGGAGATCTTCGTCGCGTCTGAGAGAAGAAGGGTGAGTTTGTCGTCGTTCGGGTTTCCGGTGATCGGCATGCCGACATGCACCAGCCCGTCGACAGTAATCACCTGCAGCATCCGGTACTGGTCCGATATGACCTGCGACGGAAAGACCAGCGACTCGATTATTTCCTTCCTCTGGAAACGGCGACGGACGGACGTCAGATCTGGGCCGATCGTTTCTCCCGCCTTCTCGAAGCGGTGACATTTCACACACTTGGCTTTCTCGAACGCCTTCCGTCCGAGTTCGACGTTCCCTTCTCGGCCTTTTGCGTCCTGTTCGAGGTAGGCGACGAGCTGATCGAACGCGTATTTCGATTTTTTGGGATCGAGCGCTGGAAGTTCCGCCGGCGGTGCATCGGGGAATTTCTTTCCGTACCACTCCTTATAGAATGCCAGCGAATCGGCAACATCTTTCGCGTCCGGTTTTTCGCTGTCGCTCCATTTCTTCAGAAGCTGCACTGCCGCCGCGCCGCCGCGGTCGTTGAGCTTCAGCCCCGACAGAATCACGCTGCGGTACTCGTCGGCTTTTTCGGGCTTGCGATCGAGCTTCTGAAGGGCACCGAGGCAAAGCTGCACGGTCGTGCTGTCGGCGAAACCGAGAGTCCGGACCAGAACCGGCCAGTCCTCGGCAGTCGGCTTGGCGGCCATTGCCCGGGCGAGCGACTCGCGCCGATCGGGATGCGCTTCGTAGAGATTCCGAAGCAGGGTCCGGATTCCCGGCGCCGTGCTCTTGCTGAACGAATCGGTCGCAACTGCAATCAGCTCATCGCGCCCCTTCTGCGGTCCACCTGCTCCTTCGAGAATTCCACCGACGATTTTCTCAAAGTCGGTGACCTGTTCGGGGAGACTGTTCCGAATGATGAGTCCGGCGGTGAAAGGATTCTTCGACCAGTTCTCGAGGTAATGCTTCCGTTCCTCCGGAGTGAAAACTTCGAGCGTCGCCCCGACGATGTTCGCGAGGTAAGGCTGGAGGCTATGCCCCCCTTCCCATGCCTGCGTGCTCTCGTACCAGGTCAAAAGCCGCGTCTTGAGTTCGGGAGTCCAGCCGGTCTTGAGGTAGCGGAGCACCAGCGCGTAATGAATCTGACGGCTCTCGGTATCGGCCGTTTCCATCATCCGCACGAACTTCTCGACAGCTCCGGGAATCTGAACAATGGAAATGACTCGTGCCGCTTCCGCATCCAGATCTCCATTGCCGGTCGGGAACTCGTTGAAGAGCAACCGGCCGATGGCATCCGCGTCGGCCCCCTTGCCGCCGCCGAGAAGCGCAAGTTGCGTCATCCGGATGGCATCCATCTTCTGCTCGAGCGAAAGTTTTCCTCGCCCTCCTTCCAGCAGTTCACGGCTGACCTTGAGCGCTTCGGGAGCAGTCTTCGCCGCGTCATTGCGATAGAGGGCAAGCAAGCCGATGAGCGCGACGTCGGGATCCTTCGAGCCGACAATAAGCTCATGCCACTGCTCTGAAGGAATTCGCTCCAGCGCGAGGCGTCCTGCGAAGCGAAGCCAGCGGTCCTCACTCGCCAGGAGCGGCAGGAGTTTCTCGACCGGAATCGCGCTGCCGCTGCGAATCGCCGCTTCGGTCGCACGGCGCTGGACGAAGGGATGCGAATCCGAAACGAGCCGCACGACCGCGTCCTGCACCGCTTTGCCGGAATGATCGCCGAGCAGATGCGTCGCGAACGCCCGGACGTCGGCGTCCTGATCGTTCGTCGCGGCAACGAGCAACTCGGTGCTCGGCTTCGGACCGAACTGTGCGAGGATCGATAAAGCGCGCAGCTTCTCGGCAGGCTTGCCATTGCGCACAATCTTCGTCAGTTTCGCTTCCCACTCCGCTCCCGTCTTCTCCTTCATCTGGCTGACCATTTCGGTCGCCCACGGCGCAAGGTTCTGCGGCAGCGTGAGAATATCTTCGAACTTCTCGACCTTTGCCGGCCTGATCTCGCCCGCCGTTGCCTTCACGCGATAAACGCCCCCTTCGGTTCCGCGCCCGCCGGTGCAGAAAACAAGCGTGCCATCGCGGTCGACGTCAATATCCGAAACATTGAGCGGGTTTCCGCTGACGAGCGTTGAGTACTCGCCGACGTAAGTCGCCCCCTTCTGTTTCATGGGAACCGCCATGATGCGTCCCATCGACCAGTCGCAGATGATGAACGCGTCGCGATACTTCTCCGGGAACTGCGAATGGTTGTAGAAGACGACGCCCGTGGGCGAGCCGCGTCCGATATCGACGGTCGTCGGCAGTGAATCGAAGTAGAACTCCGGCCAGTTCTTTGCACCGCTTCGCCAGCCGAAGTCGGCCCCCGGAATGCAATGATTCACACGCACCGGCTTGTACCACGGCAGGCCAACGTCCCACTCCATGTCGCTGTCGAAGCTGAACATTTCGCCCTGGTTGTTGAAGGCGAAATCGTACTGGTTGCGGAAGCCCGCGGTTTCATTCCACCACTTCTTTCCGTCGGGGCTGAACCGCCAGATCGTTCCGCCGGGGGCCTTGATGCCGACCGCGTGGCCGCGTGCATCCTCGAAGGCAGGTTCGAGAAGATTCCCTTCGTAGTGCTTCTCGCTGATCAGCGAGTTCGGCTCCGGCTTCTGCGTGATCCATGCGTGATTGCCGAGATCGTTGTAAAGCCAGCCATCGGGGCCGTGCACAATCGCGTGCGGACCGTGGTCGCCGATGTTCCCTTTGTAGGTGTAGAGAAGCTCTACCTTGTCGGCGACGTCGTCATGATTTGCATCAGGCAGGCGATAGAGCGCGCTGCCGCGTCCTCCCGGTCCATCGCCGGCGGCGTAGAGGTCGTCGAAGACCATGCAGAGTCCCTGGCAGTTCTGCACTTCCTTCGAATACTCGACCGCCTTGTCGTACGTCCCGTCGTTGTTGGTATCGATCAGGTTGACGATCGGTCCGCGCTCGCGCGCCACGATCAGCCGGCCTCGGTTTCCCCACGTCATGCAGATCAGCGTTCCGGCAAGTTCGGGCTCGGCGATGCGGACGATCTCGAATCCGGGAGCGACCTCGTAACGGTCGAGGTACGACTCCTTGACCGCTAGCGCTTTCCAGGGCGACTCCGTATGCGGCGCAATGACCTTCACCGCTTTCCAGTCTTCCGGGGCGAACTTCGGATCGCGAATCCATTCCTCACCTTTCGGGGCTGCGGTCGTCGATTTCCATTCGGCTCCGGAGTCGAAGGGAATCGACCCTCCCCCCTGGCCGCGCACTTCGCCGTCGACGAATAACCCCGCCTTCCCGGATTTGTTCTCCGCTTCGACGGCAATGATGTTCATGCCGCGCTCGACGATGCCGTTCAGGTTGAAGCGATGCACTTTCTCGGCAGTTCCCTCACCGATGCGTCGGCCGTTCACCCACAGGACGAAATGATCATCACAGAGGATGCGGATCGCGCCGGTCGAGGGCTCGTCGGCTCGGACAACGCGGCGGAACCAGACCTTCCCGGCGGGAGCATCGACGCCGGGATCGCCCGCGTTATGCCAGATCCATTTCGCGTCGAACGAGGTCGTCCCCTGCGCGGAGGCGAGCGAAAACGGAGCAAGCGACGCGGCCAGGACGGCCGGGATGAGCCAGCGATTCATGCAAAATCCCCCCAAGGATCACGGGCGAGGCAAGTGAGAAAGTCAGGCAGGCCGGACTGTTTCGCAGGAAGAACTCGCGGATCTATCTGCAGGGTGCACAGCGAGTTCCGAGCAATCTATCGTAGCTTGGAGCCGGACGCGACGCAAACCGCTGCAATGGCTGGTTGAGCGGGAAAAACCGACGGAATTGAAGACGTTCGCGCATCGATGTGCGGACCGTCGGGTGCGGCAGGTGGGCGGGAGGAGCGCCTCGGGCAGCCGTCAGCGTTCCGGAAGATCCCACAGATGCCGCATGAAGCTGCGGAGCTTCTCTTCCGGGTAAATGCAGAACGACAGCGTTCGATCCTGCAGAACGGCGTTTGCGGCCAATTGTCGGCGCGTGCTGTCGAGTTCGTCCTGCATCCGGCGGCGCTGTTCGGTCGCGAATGCCGCGAGCCGATTGTTGATCTGCTGGAATCTCTGATGCCGTGCGTAGTTTGAGCGCATCAGCGCGCGTCGAACGCGGCGCGGCTTCGGAGAGTCGTTCCAGACTGCGTGCTGCTCCGCAATGAGCGCGGCCTTCTCACTCAACAGCGCATCCACGTCGGCATTGAATCCGGAATTGAGATGACGTTCCGGATTGAATTCGATGTCGCGAAGCAGTCCCCGCAGCCGCGTTTCGTCCGATTCGCTGACGTCAAACGGCTTGGCCAGCGGCGGATGCAGAGTCGCGGAGAGGGTCTGAAACGGCGGTGCCGGCAAACGGTAAAACCGCGTGATGATGCGGTCGGTGATCTCATCGTATTTGGAGCCGCCGATTCCATGGACGAAATGATCGGAGAGAAACAGTCGGGTAAACAGCGTCGTCGTCAATGCCCGCGTCCGGAGCCGGATCCCCTGCTCCGGAAGCTTTCGCAGAACTTCGACGGCACAACAGGCTTCGCCGTCGACCGGAAGCGGCAATGTCGCGAACACTTCATGGCCGTCCGAGAGCTGGACCTGCTTCCCTTCGCGCAGCACCATCAGCCGTTTGCGCAGTCGATCCCCTTCGCGCCAGATCCAGAACGGTGCTTCGAGCCATCCTTCCTGACTTCTCAACTCCGGAACGGGATGGTTCTTGCTCCGAACGTGGTTGACGTTTCGGTATTCCAGAAGGACCGCGTTATAGATTTCGCGAAACTGCGGAAGCGTGGCGAACAGATGGCTTGCGAACCACAGAAACGGCTCGGTCTCGCAGAGCTGACTCAATGGGAGTTCGAGATTCGTCGCCCCCCAGCGCCGCTCCATCCGGCTTCGCGCCGCTGTGAGGGCATCGCGCAGGAATGGCGAATGATCGAGATGTCGCACCGCATCGGGCCACATTTCCGAAGCGATCGGAACGACTCCCCAGTGTGCCATCTTTTTGACGATCCGCTCGTCGAACGAATCGAAGATCGACCGGTCGACGACGCGTGCCTCTTCCCAGGGAGCGGCTTTGGAATCCGCGTCGAACGGAACCGATTCCATCGTCGGTTTCGAGCATTCCCCCATGGGAACGCGGATGCGCCGAGAAGTCAGGATGTCGTTATCGATAACAAGATTGAGCCCGACGCCGCCGGAGCGCGCCGCAAGTTCCGCCAGCGCAAAGTTCTTGACCCAGACGCCGGGATGAAAGAGCGCGGGCTGATGGCCCCCGACCCATAACAGTTCGGCCGGCTCGTCCGGGATCGATTGTCCGATCAGCTCTTCGGTGTATTTCCGCGCCAGACGAACTGCTTCCGCGCGAGTCCACGTCCGCAACACGGAAAACGCCCGCCCCTGAATCGGCGAGACAGCGTCAGCCAGCGTTTCATGATTCTGCCGGCCGATTGCGAGGCCGTCGGCCAGACGGGGCCGGGCGAAAAGTGTTCGATCTTCGCGAGGAACGCGAAGCTGCTGTGGGCACCAGGGAGCTTCTTGCACGGCGGGTGGAGCGAGCATCTCTCTATTCAGCACGTTTCCGGACAAATCGCGCTGGGGAACGAGAGCTCCGCCATTTCGCGCTCGAGCACTTCTTCGTAGTACGCCATCCGGCGGCGGGCGTCGTCGAGCGACCCGCCGAACGAACGGGCTTCATCCAGATAGACGCGGGGAACCGGGAACTCGACGATCCGCATTCCCGCCGCCACAGCCTGAACCCACAACTGCAAAGGCATGGCGTAGCCGAGTTCGGTAATTCGGAACTTCGGCAGCACTTC
>JBFWWA010000054.1:0-13272 GCA_050246455.1 Planctomycetaceae bacterium | reverse complement strand
CCTGCTGCGCGATTATCTGAACAAGCACGGCTACCGGGTGCTGATGTTCAACGACCTGCAGCGCGGGATGAAACGGCTCGAGAGCGATCCTCCCGATTGCGTGCTGCTGATGGGAGAGTCGATCGGAGACGACGTGGCGGGCGCCTTCCTGATGACGACGGAACACAAGAACGGCAAAGCGCCGGTGAGCATCGCCGTGCTGGCGGAACGGCAGACCGACATCCGGAAACGGCTGAAGGAAACGGCAACGAACCGGGTTCTTTCGCAGCCGGTTTCGCTCCGCGATCTCCGCAAAGAGATCCATCTCGCCATCCAGCGGAAGCGGAAGTCCCGCGCGAAATAGGGTTCCGCGCGGCGGTCGAGTTCGTGCGTTGCGAGAATTCGCTTCTTTCGTGCATCCTTTGAAGTTTCCCCGGGAATTGCTCTTAGGTTGCATGATTTCACTCCAAAGGTTGCACGGAAATCGCCAAAGGATGCATGAGGGAGACTGGGCATCGCGTGCCTGAGAGAAGTCGCCGGATTTGCAGATGAACTCGGTTCGCACACCCTGGAATGTCGAAGAGAGTGTCCGGTGATGCGCTCTCGCTTCCGCTGCGATTCCGGGGCACGCTTCGCTTTGCCCCGGCCGCCCGTCGACTCTCCCACGGTAGTCACACGCATTACGTTCCCAAGCCGATGACTTGTCGTCGGACTTCGCATTGCGGTTCGCTGAAAGCGGATCGCTGATCGCCATCTCATCGTGCCGACCTCTTGCGGCTGCGCCACCCCGGTAGGCTTCGCCAGCCGGGGCCACCCCGGGACGGAGTTTGAATCGGATGTCGTTGCGCATTCTCTGGCTCCAAAGATTCGAACAAACAACTCCGTCTTTCGGCGGTCCCATCATCGCGAGGATCAGAGATGGGTCAATGTGATGCGCGCGAGGAGTCTGTGAGAAACTCCAGGATTTGTGTTTAAGCGGTGATTAATCCGTGGTCAGTCGGCGAAAAGTCGATGAGGAATCACTGAGGCGTCTCTGAGAATTCCTCGAAGAATTGAAACGCCGATGCCGACTCCAGGAAACGGTGGCAATTGATGATCGCGATCGGCATGCTCTTGGAGAGTCCTGCGGTATTGTTGGCGGAGGCGATGGCATAATATGTTGCGCACACTTTTTCGAATTGTGACCGCGATCGTCAGCCACGATCTCTGTTCGTCCGTTTTCGTCTCGGGTCTCGATGCCGACCAGGATTTCGCGGAGCGCGCGGCGAAACGTCCGCGGATGGGGTTGATCAACTGGGCGGTCCGCTATTGCGTCGACCGCACGCGAAAGGAAGTGACCGCGAGCATTGCGGGGCTCTGTCCCAGCCGTGCGGTCTATCGTGAAGGGCTCGGAGCGATTGTCGTCCATCCGCCGGAGTCGACTGAACCGCCGATCGCCACGGCGGACTTCTCTGATCGAAATGCTGAAGCCGCGTTGCCGGAAATTGCAGGACCGGATCTCGTGGAAGCAGCCGATGGACCGCTCCGTTCCGCAGTTGATGGCGCGTTCGCGGAACCGGCCCGGCCCCCGTTTCGACAGACGAAAGCGGTCATCGTCGTTCACGACGGGCGTGTCATCGCGGAACGCTATGCGCCGGGCTGTGAATTGAAGACCCGGTTGCTGGGCTACTCGGACTCCAAGTCGGTGATGAGTGCGCTTGTCGGTATTCTGGTTCGACAAGGCCGGCTCTCAGTCGACAGTCCGGCGCCGGTGAAGGAATGGGCAGATCCCGATGATCCGCGGCATGGCATCACCATCGACCATCTTTTGAGAATGACGGCGGGACTGGCGAACGCCGAATCGAGTGATCCGCTCGGGCCGGTGCCGCGGATGCTTCTGCTGGAACGGGACATGGCCGCGTTCGCCGCAGGCGCGCAACTCGAAGCTGCACCCGGCGCGAAGTGGTGCTACAGCAGTTGCACGACGATGATCTTGTCGCGCATCGTGCGCGACGCGGTCGGCGGCCGTGCGATTGATGTCCTGCGGTTCGCGCATCGCGAGCTCTTTCAGCCCCTCGGAATGCACGATGTCACAATCGAGTTCGATGCAGCCGGCACTCCGATCGGTTCAACGTATATGTATGCATCGGCGCGCGACTGGGCGCGCTTCGGCCTGCTCTATCTGAATGACGGAGTCGTTTCCGGACGACGCATTCTTTCCGAAGGCTGGGTCGGTTATTCGTCGACACCGACTCTCGACACCGGTTACGGCGCGGGGTTCTGGACGCATCAGGCAGTCGGCGATTGCCCGCAGTTCGACCACCCGTGGTCGCTCCCCGGCGTGCCCGCCGATGCGTTCTCCGCCCGCGGAATTCTGGGACAGTATGTGATTGTCGTCCCGTCAAAACGGCTGGTCGTCGCGCGGTTCGGAATCTCGTTCGCGCGGGACGACGCGGAGGGTGTCGGACGGCTCGTGGCGGAAGTCATCAACGCCCTGCCCGGCTCGGTCTAGTGCGGATCGGATGGCGATCTCCACGCTCGACACTGAATTCGGGGGTTTTCCGGGCGGAATTGGGGGAAACTCCCGTTTCGGCGTCTGGATTTGGGTCCAGCCGCGCGTTAGTGTGATTTGCTGACGGGCCGAATCTGAACCGGATTGTTTGAGCCACCGGCTGCTTCTCGACACGTCTTTTACCGCGGATGACCGACAGCCGAACCGTCCGTCTTTCTGAGAACTGCACGGCGATTTCGTACCCGGTCATTTCGCGTCCGTTAGCCACAACACGAGTTCACAACCTGCCTATCGAATTCGGGAGAGCGTTTGTATGTCGTTCATGTCGTTTGATTCCCAGCGCAACCGCATTGACGTTCGGTCCCGGCTCAACGGCGGGAGAGGAATTGTCCGCGGGTTCGCACTCTCGGCGATCGCGCTGGCGGTCGTCGGCGTCGCGCAGTCGAGCGCCGTGGCTCAGGTCAAATACAACGACCTTTTGAAGCGAATTCCGCGCACCGCGAACGCGATCATGGCGGTCAATGTCGACGGACTGCACAACAGTCCGATCGGCAAGGAAAAGCGCTGGATGGACATCCACGAAGAGAACTACGTCAACAAGCCGTTCATTCTGCCTCCCGAAGCGAGCTGGGCGGTCATCGGTGCGATGCTCGATCCGGTGAGCAACGAGTCGGTCTGGGAGCTCGGCGTGATGTTGATGTCGAGCGACATTTCGATGCGAAGCATCGCCCGCTCGGAGAAAGGCTACGTCGACACGATCAACGGCGTTGAAACCGCACTGGTTCCGAGCAACGCGTACTTCATCAACTTCGCGGACAAGACGCTCGGCGTCATGTATCCCGGCCATCGTCAGGCGGTTGCACGCTGGATTGACTTCGTCAAGAACTCCAAGGAATCGGAGCTGTCGCCGTATTTGAAATCAGCCGCCGAAGTTCTCGACGACAAAACGATCCAGGTCGTGCTGGCGATCGACCTCAAGGACATGGTTCGACCGCACGCGCTCAAGGAAAAGCTTGCGAATTCCGAGGCGCTCAAGGGGAAGAAGGTCGATCTCGAAGCGCTCGGTCAGGCAATTACAACGCTGCAGGGTGCGACGCTCACCGTTTCGCTCCGCGATAAAGCGTACGGACGGCTGCAGATCGATTTCGGCGGCGGCATCCACGTTCTGACGCCGGTCGCCAAGGAGTTGATTCTGGAAGCGCTCGACGACGCGGGAGCCCGCATCGAAGAGATGAAAGACTGGAAGATGGAAACATCCGGTGGCTCGGTCTCGCTCTTCGGAGTTCTCGAGCCGAGCGGACTGCGGCGCATCGGCAGCGTTCTCGAACTGCCGTCGGCCAAGCTCTCGGCGGACAGCGGGACGCAGGCTCCCGAAGGTCCGACGGCGAAGGCGTCGAAGGCTTATTACGACTCGGTTCAGACTCTTGTCGACGACCTGCGGAAAACGCTCCGCGACAACCGCGATAACCACGCCGTCTGGATGGAGAAGTACGCCCGCAAGATCGATCGCTTGCCGGTGCTGAACGTCGACGAACAGCTGCTGGCGTTCGGTGCGCAATCGGCGGAGCGGCTCCGGCAGTCGGCTGTCGCAAAACGTTCGGCGCTCGTTCGTTCGGGCGTCCGCAAATCGGAGACGTACGGCAATTACTTCGACGGAGGATTCGGAAACGTCAACAACTTCAATAATGGCGGCGTCGGATTCGTCCGGTCGGGGGAGAACGAGCGAGCCTCGATCCAGCTCGCAGAGAATGCGTCGGCCACGAAGGTCCGCGTCGAGCAGTGGAAGCTCATCGAAGACGACATGGCGAAGATTCGCCAGGACATGACCCGGAAGTACAAGGTCGAATTCTAATCGACCTTCGCGAGAAATTGATCGAGAGCCGGCGAGGATCAGTCCTCCCGGCTCTCGTTTTTGCCTACCAGCCGTAGCGGAACTGGTTCATGAAGCCGTTCTTATAGTGCGGTCTGTAGAGTTCGCCGAGGTTCTTCGAATCGGGATGGAACTGCGGCGTCGGTTTCGGCGCGATGTTGTTCCGGGTTCCCGGCCGAGTCCGCGCCCTTCCGCTCTTCGGTCCCGGGGGACCGGGATACGAATACTGGTACGGATCGGCTGCGGGCGCTGCGGGAGCAGCCGCGGCAGGCTGTGGCTGCGGTGCCGCGGGCTCGATTGCCCGGGCGGCCGAGTCCGGTTCGAACTTCTCCGGCGCGGCGTCTTCGGGTTCGGCGGCCGGCTGCGGCTCTTCGTCACTTTGGTCCGCACGCTCGAGATTGATCGATTCCGGTTTTGTCGGAAGAGAGTCGGCGTCGGCAATCGGTGCGGGTACGTCGTCGGGATACCCTGAACCGGACGGCATGATGCGGAGTTCGTGATCCTTCTCGGGACTGTTCTCGGTGGTCACGGGCCGCGTGCAGGGATCGGAATGTTCGTCGGAGGGCGCTCGATCGTCGAGCTCTTCGGGTTTGCTGTCGGTCGAGGGGGGCGCGACGACCCGCTTCAGTTCGAGTTCGTCGACCTCGAGGGGATGCGGTTCCTCCTTGATCAATTTGGCCACCGGCGGTGCGGGCGCGCTCGTGTTCGACTTGTCCTCGTCCTCGAGTTCGAGCGTTTCCTCGGGAAGTTCGCGAGTGGGGGATGAAGAGACTTCGTCCGCTTTCCGATTGTCGTTCGTGGTCGTGTCATGCGGCGCCGGGTCGTTCGACTCAACGACTTCCGGAGTTTTCTCGGGTGCCGCGGCGGCTGATTCCTGTGTGGTTTCGGTCGTAGCCGCCTGGGGCGGTTCGACCGGTACCGCCTGCGGTTCTTTAACGGCCGCGATTCCGACCGGAGCAGGCGCGGCGTTCTTCACCGTCGCGACGCCGACTTTCGCAGTGCCGGCGATAGCCGTACTCTCGTGGAGTGGAATTGCGGTCTCGACGAGCGGTAGCGTTTTCGGCTGCTCGACGGCGGCGGCGGGCTGGTTCGTCACCGGCGGCGGGGGCGGAGCGACCTCGGGCGCCGCAGGTGCATCGGCACTTTCGGGAGAACTGCAGGCCGGTGCGGGGACGCAGTGTGGTCCCGCCTGCGTCACGTTTCCACAGGCGCATCCGCCTGCGGACGGGCAGTTGCACCCGCCACCCTGAGTGCAATTGCAGCCCTTCGATTTGGGTTGGCAATGCGCGCAGCCGGTCATCCCGGTTGCGAGGAACAGACACAGCGTAGCTGCCAGCAATCGATTCGCAGACATCACGGAGCCCCCCCGGGCAAAACGGTCTTCGCGTGTCGCGGCCAGAATTCTGCGAACGACTTCCGGAATTTGTCCCGGTCTGAAACCGTGCGCAGCGCTCAACGATACGCATCCCCAGATATCGGCGTATCGAATGTCGGGCGATTAACGGTTTTTCGGAGAATAGGGAAAATGAACGAAATGCGGTTCTCGCGGATCGCAGCGGTGCGGGGGAGGTCCTGCAGCGGGACTTTCCCGGCGGGAACGAGCTCGGTACGGGATGCGAGCGGGAGCGGAATTGTTCGCCCGGGATTTCGTCCAACACGGAGGGTCGCTCTGACGTCTCTATTTCTATGTGGGCGCAACGCGTTGAGAAGTCGCGAGTTTGCGAGAATGTCGAATCCGTTTCGACGTCCGGAATTCTCCCGGTTCAGGGCATGCCACCCGAGTTTTCGGGCAAAGCGGGAAGAGGGGTGGCGAACGGATCCCCCGTTGTTATCATGAATTAGGCAGGAAATGGGCTGAAAAGCGGGGCGACGACGGACCAGCCGCCGGCGCTGTCAAGCTCTGGGGACTTTCCCGATGATCCGGCGGGATCCCCTTCCCAGGACGAGGAAGGGACGACTGAAGTGCTGTTTTCCCCTGCCGGATGGAATCCGGAGGGAATAATAATCCATGCGAGGGAGAGCGGCGGCGCGAGCACCGGTTCCGACCTCGAATTTCATTCGCTCATGTTCTGATCTTTCGTCCTGTTGGTACTGAACTGCGAGTCGAGAAATGTCACAGTCCGCAATTCCCGAGACGCTCGAAATCTTTGAAGGCGCGACCGAAGAGGTCGCAACGCAGGCGGCGCCGATGCCGACGATGTCTGTCGTTCCCTCGGCCGATATGGGGGAGTTTCAGGAATTCAGCTACCGGCCGGTGCCGATTCTCGCTCCGGTGACATTCGTGCTGGGGATCCTGGCGTCGATCGGCCTGATGGGGATCGTCGGCCTCGCCTTCGGCGTGTTCGGCATTATTGTCGGCGCATTTGCACTGTTGAAAATTCGCCGCGCGCAGGGCGAGCTCGGCGGCCGGGTTGTGACCTGGGTCGGGGTCGTACTTTCGGCGCTCTTTCTGGTCGGCGGATCGTCTCTGCATGCCTACACCTTCGCGACCGAAATTCCCGACGGGTTCCAGCGCGTCAATTTCTATCGGGACATCTCGAAGAAGGGTTTCCTCTTCAGCAATGGAAGAAGCGATTTCCATCCGGACGTGAAAGCGATCGACAACAAACCGATCTTCATCAAAGGTTACATGTATCCCACCCAGCAGACGGAGAACCTCGGTTCGTTTCTGCTCGTGAAAGACAGCGGCGACTGCTGCTTCGGCGGACAGCCCGCGGTGACAGACATGATCGTCGTGAACATGCAGGGTGGGAAAACAGTGAACTACCGGGAAGGGCTGGTTTCGGTCGCCGGAACGTTTCACTGCCAGCCGTCTCGCGGCCTCGCCGAGGTCACGGAGAACCCGGTTTACGTGCTCGATGGGATCTCGATGGAGCGCGCACGGACACAATTCTGAAATGGTTGTTTTCTGGTTGAGAGCAGCGTCGCCGGCCCGCTGGCTGGCCGCGGCCGGGCTGATGCTGACGCTTGCCGGCTGCAGCGGCGAGAAGTCGTCGGAGTTCCGTGCCTACAAGGAACTCGAAAAGTCTGAAGCGGAGAAAGGTGCGGCGGAGAAATCCGCTGACTCGAAGTCTGCAGTTCTGCCGGCCGACTCCACCCCAACGGCACCGACCAGCGGGATCACAGCCGCGCGAATCAAAGACGCGGTGAAAGCGGACCGACCGAAAGCCGAGCCGGCCGCTCCTGCGCCGGTCGCTCCGTCGGCGGAGCCGAAATCGCCGGTCGTGGCTGAGAAGACAATGAGCGAGCCGCCGTTGGCCGGCGCCGATACAACTCGCGCTGCGGCGGCCCCTCCGTCGGTCGAGAAAAGTGCAACGGCCGAAGTGCCCCGCCAACGTGTTCCGCTCCGCGTCCCGGTCATCGCCCTCAGGCCGGGAGAGAAAGCCCCCGCCAATCCGAGTGGGGCGGCGACGGATCCTGCCGCGCCCCGCAAAGTGCAGCTTCTGGTTCCGACGCGAGAATTCAAGTCGGAAGGGCCGCAAGGAGCGATCCGCGTCAGTTACGACGATCTCGATCTGCTCAAGGTTCTCAACATGGAACCGGTGACGACCGACGCGCCGGAGCTGATGCCCCCCTGGCTGAAGGGACTCGACGGGAAGCGGATTCGGATCCGGGGCTTCATGTACCCGACGTTTCAGGAGACGGGACTCAAGGGGTTCGTTCTAGCACGCGACAACCAGATCTGCTGTTTCGGGCGCGATCCCAAGATTTACGACGTTTTCGGCGTCACGCTGCAACCGGGCGTGACCAGCGACTATATTCAGAATCGTCCGTTCGACGTGGTCGGGGTGTTTCACATCCGGCCGGAGGAAGCGGACGGGAAGCTGTTCAATCTGTACGAGATCAGCGACGCGATTGTCATCGACAAGTAACCGCGCCGGAGCGCTGCCTTGTGCCGGTTGACGTTACGGGAGAGAGACCATGCGATTGATGAAACAAACAGTATTCGGTCTGGGGATTCTCGCGGCGCTCGCGCTGGTTTCGTATCGGGCGGCCGTCGCGTGTCCGTTCTGCTCGGCGCCGTCGCTGACGTTGAGCGAGCAGGTGCAGCAGTCGGACGCCGTCGCACTCGTCAGCTGGACCGAAGGAGTGATGCCGAAAGACCAGGACCCCGGCAGCACGGTTTACGAAGTGGTGCAGATCGTAAAGTCGCCGAAGGGAACGATGGAGAAGGGGACGAAGATCACCCTCGTTCGCTACCGCGCGGGGAAGCCGGGAGATCTCTTCATGCTTCTGGGAACGAAGGGGATGAAAGAGAACACGCTCGACTGGGGAAGCCCGACCGAAGTGACCGACACAAGCTTCCAGTACATCGCACAGGCTCCCTCCCCGGAAGCGCCGCCGCAGAAACGGCTGGCCTACTTCATGAAGTTTCTCGAATTCCCCGATCCGCTGGTCACGAACGATGCCTACGGCGAGTTTGCGAACGCACCCTACAAGGAAATTGCTCCGCTGGCTCCGACGTTCCCGCGCGAGAAACTCCGCGAATGGGTGACCAGCAAAGAGACGTCGCCGACACGACTCGGGCTTTACGGCCTGATGCTCGGACTCTGCGGGACCCAGGAAGATGCCGAACTGATGGAGAAAAAGATTGCGGAGCCGTCGCAGGAGTTTCGGCTCGGCATCGACGGCGTGATGTCGGGTTACCTGCTGTTGACGGGAGACAAAGGGCTCGACAAGATCGACACCCTCAAGCTCGCCGACAAGAAAGTTCCCTTCAGCGAAACCTACGCCGCCATGCAGGCGCTCCGCTTCATGTGGACCTACGCCGAGGGAAAGATTCCGAAAGAGCGGCTGATGCAGTCGATGCGGATTCTCCTCGATCGGCCGGAACTGGCGGATCTCGTCATTGCCGATCTCGCGCGATGGGGCGACTGGAGTCTGCAGGACCGGTTGATGGAACTGTACGACTCGAAGGATTACACGATCCCGTCGATCAAGCGAGCGATTGTCCGCTACATGCTGCAGAGCACGAAGTTCGAGTCGAAAGACCCGAAGGCGGAGCCGCCGGCACATGTCGCCGTGGGGAAGAAGCATCTGGACGCTCTTCGGGCGAAAGATCCGAAGACGGTGAAGGAAGCGGAACGGTTCTTCTTCCTGAACTGAGCGGCATGCCGTTCGCGAACCGTACGAAAAAAGTTGCCAGCGAGCCGGGGGTGTCAGCCCCCGGTTTCTTTTCGGCGGTTTTCCAGCGATCGAGAAAATTGCTCACGAGGGAAGAACCGGCGGGCTGACACTCGCCGCTGGCCTGGAGACCTCCGCCGTGTTCGATCTTGCCCCGATTCAGCAGTCGCTTCGTGAACTCGGGCTCGACGGGTGGCTGCTCTACGATTTTCGGTCGAGTAATGTTCTCGCGCAGCGGGTGCTGGGAATCGCTCCGGAGAATGCCGGGACTCGACGGATCTTCTGCCTGATTCCCGCGAGCGGCGCGCCGCGGACGCTGGTTCATCGCATCGAGTCGGGCGCGCTCGACCATATCGGCGGCGAAAAAACGGTCTATCTTCGCTGGCAGGAACTCGAAGCGGGGGTCGGCTCGCTCGTGGCGGGGCTCAAAAAGATCGCGATGGAGTATTCGCCCCGCAACGCGAATCCTTACATTTCGCGCGTCGATGCCGGGACGCTGGAACTCGTCCGGAGTTTCGGCGTGGAAGTGGTTTCATCGGGCGATCTCATCCAACTTTTCGAGGCGGCCTGGAGCGATGCGCAGTGGCAGGCGCATCTCGATGCGGAGAAGCACACCGTTTCCGCATTCGATGCCGCCTGGAAGTTCATTGCCGACAACGTCCGGAGCAGCGGAAGCGTGACCGAGAAGGAAGTCGAGAAGGTGATTCTCGATCACTTCGCGAAGCATGATCTCACGACGTATCATCCGCCGATTGTGGCGGTCGGTCCGAACAGCGGCGATCCGCACTACGAAACGGGTGCGGGATCCACGATAGAAATCCGCGAGAACGATTTCGTGCTCATCGATCTCTGGGCCCGGCTCGATAACGCCGACGGGGTCTACAGCGATCTGACGCGCGTCGGGTATGTCGGAAGGAGCGTCCCCGCGAAGTTCAATAACATTTTCGCGATTGTGGCTGCGGCGCGCGATGCGGCCATCGAGCGGGTGCGGACCGCATTCGCTACGGGGGAATCGATTTCAGGCTGGCAGGTCGACCGGGTGACGCGGGACGTCATTGATCGGGCGGGGTACGGCGACAAGTTCGTTCATCGGACGGGGCACAGCATCGGCCGCGAGACGCACGGCAACGGCGCGAACATCGACGATCTCGAAACGCACGACGAGCGGAGGATCCTGCCGCGCACCTGCTTTTCAATCGAGCCGGGGATTTATCTCGACGAGTTCGGGATCCGCAGTGAGGTGAACGTTTTCATCGACGCCCGGAAGAACGTGCACGTCACCGGCGGCCCGCTCCAGACCGAAGTTCTGCCGATTCTGGCGGAGTTTTGATCGGTCGGCCGACCAGCTATCATCAATACCTTCCAAAGCTCGACAATTCCAAGTGCTGCGAGCGAGGGTGGGTCACACCGGTTGCTGTGCAACCGGGGCCACCCTCGATGAATCGTGGGGCAGTTGATTCGTTCATCCTGGCAGGCGATTCAATTATGAAACCGAACCCTGAACTGAATCAGTTTCCCGGATGAGGCAGGAAGAGCGCAGGTACCTTCGTGATCTGGGGGGACTTCCATGAACGGCCTGGTCACCGGCGGGGCCGGGGAGAGTGGGTCGCATGCGGTCAAGCATCTGCTGGCCGGCGGACATGCGGTTGTCGTCGTCGATAATCTTTCGCGCGGGCATCGCGCTGCCGTCGATCCGCGCGCTCCGTTTCATCAGGCCGACGTCGGCGATGTGCCGCAGATCGCGGAGATCCTGAAATCGCATCGGATCGAATGCGTGATGCACTTCGCGGCGTTTGCGAACGTCGGCGAATCGGTGGCGGACCCGCTGCTTTATTACTCGAATAACACCGCGGCGACGATCGGGCTGCTCAATGCGATGTCGGCCGCGGGTGTGCGGAAGCTGATCTTCAGTTCAACGTGTGCGACTTTCGGCACTCCCGACGAACTGCCGATTGTCGAGACGACCCGCCAGGAGCCGATCAACCCATACGGGTGGTCCAAGCTGTTCGTCGAACGGGCGCTCATCGACTGGTCTGCGGCCGACCCGGAGTTCAGCTTTTCGGCGCTCCGGTACTTCAACGTCGCCGGTTGCGGGGGGGATGGAACGCTCGGCGAGGACCACGACCCTGAGACCCACATCATTCCGATTGTGCTGCAGGTGGCGCTCGGGCAGCGGAAGCAGGTCACGGTATTTGGGGAAGATTACGCAACCCCTGACGGCACCTGCATTCGGGATTACATCCACGTTGACGACCTCTGTGCTGCTCACGAGGTGGCGATGAAGGCCCTCAAGCCGGGGGACGCGCGGTTTTATAATCTGGGAATCGGTCGGGGGCATTCGGTCCGGGAGGTGATTGAATCGGCCCGCAGGGTGACGGGTCATCCGATCCCCGCTGTGACCGGTGAAAGGCGCCCGGGCGATCCTGCCAGCCTGTTTGCGAATGCCGACAAAATCGGAAAGGAACTTGGCTGGTCGGCAAGGGTTACGGAATTGGACGAAGTCGTCTCGAGCGCCTGGAAATGGTTCCAAAAGCACCCGAAAGGATATGACGACCGGGCTCGAATGCTGTAGATTTCGTTTACAATGGTGTGCCCATTCCTTACACTGGAACCGCTGTCGCTCGGGCCATGGATTGAACTCAGAAGGCGACCGCAAGCAGTGATGAGGAGTCTTGCGATCGCTAGAACCGAGTGTATGCGGGCCGGCTCTCGCTCTACAGTCGGGCCATCTTCCCCAGTTTGTCGACGGGGATCTCAGTGGCGCTCCGCGATCGTCCCGAAACCGAAAATCCAAGGCGGGGGAAGGTTGACGGGCAGTTCGACAGCCGCCGTGCTCCGAATTGAGGGGAAGCATGTCCTCAAGCGAAGTTGACGTTCAAGTCAACCCGCTGCCCGGGAATGGGCAGCTCGCGTCTGTGACTTCGACCTATCAGATTCCGCCGGTCCCGCCGGGCTTCGTTCCGCGCGGACCGCGGCATGTGCCGGTTGCGCAGACGCCCGAGCCGCTGGTCTTGAGCGTTCTCAAGAAGCGGTGGTGGCTGCTGCTGATCTGCGCGATCGCGGCGGGCCTTGGGGCGTACGCAATCTCCGAGAAGTTTGGTTCGCAGGCGGTGAAGGTGGAAGGGAGCCTCACGTACAAGGGGCTGCCCGGCATCCGCGCGAACGGTTCATTCACGCCGCCGCCGGTCGAGACCTACGCGGCGCTCCTGACCGAGCCGAACTTCCTGCAGCGCGTGACCGACAAGCTTGGCCTCGCGATTTCGGCTCCGGAACTGGAGCAGATGCTCCTGGTGGAGCCCAACGGGCGCTTCCGGTCGATCAACGTCTCGCTGCAATGGGGCGAGGATGCGGAAGAAGCGCAGAAGGTTCTCGACGAGATTCTCGACGCATTTATCGAACGTTCCGCGGAATGGCGGAACGAGCTCGTCAGCGATCATTTGAAGCACGTCGAGCGGCTGCTGCTCGGAAGCAACGCGCGCGTGGAAGATGCAGCGCATCGGCTGAGAACGTTCCAGCAGAAAATGGGGCTCACCGATCATACGCTCTCGCAGCTTCCGACCACGCTCAGCGCTGCGCAGGGTGCGCTCGAAACGGCGGAGCTCGCGAAGTCGGGAATTGAAGTGCAGCTGAAGACATTGGGCGAACTCCGCAAGCAGCAGCTGCTCGAACTCAACAACAAGGTTCTCGAGACGAAACGGAACCGGATGAAAGGGGCCGCTGCGCTCTATTCTCCGGGACATAAGCAGTGGAAGCGGATCCAGGAAGTTCTCAAGGAGCTCGATGCCGCGGCCCCGAAAGCCGTTGAGAC
>JBFWWA010000053.1:0-13320 GCA_050246455.1 Planctomycetaceae bacterium | reverse complement strand
GAGGAAGACCGTCGGCTCGCCGAAACGAAGGACCGCCATTCCGACGGTGTCCCGCTCGTCAGAGGCTAACGGCTAGCCGCGGTACGTTGCGCAGGCACGGGGTGTTTCCCACAGCGCCACTTCGACGACCGGAAACTTCAACTCGCGCGCGCGGTCGAAGATCAGGCGGGCAATATTTTCCGCGGTCGGGTTATGCGGAATCACGCACAACGGCTGTTCGAAGTCCCGAAGAGCCGGAAGCAGGGGATCGCGCTCGCAGAGAATCATCCGGTGGTCAAGGTTCTCGTCGACCCAGGAGCTGAGTTCTCGTTTGATGTCGGCAAAATCGACGAGCATGCCGGTCGCATCCAGTGCAGCCCCTTCCATCACGACGACAGCCTTGCCGTTGTGACCGTGCAGCGACCGGCACTTCCCGCTGTAATTGAGCAGCCGGTGGCCGTAGCAGAAATCGATCTCCTGACTGACGCGATACATGACTCGCCTGCGAATTGGCTGGAATCACGCTGCTGGGACCGGGAGGATTGGCAACTCATGCTCCGGGCCGGAGTACTCCACGGTCTTACTGCCAGCGCAGCGGCTGAGAGGCGATTTTATCGCTCATGGGGACAAATCAACAGTCCTCGGCGGAAGTACGGCGCTCGATGCGGCAAGAGCAGCCGGCAACGGGCGGTCTTGCTCCAGCGGACCCATCGTTCGCGAGTCAACGGGCTAGACGGAGGTGAAACGGGAGACGAGCCATCCGGAGAGGATGATGCAGCCGATTAAAATCGCGTACTGCACCGGTGAGGCGCCCCGCCACGATTCGAGCAGGTATTCGAACCAGGTGCCGACGAAGTGTTCCATGACACGAATCTCGCGCTGTGAGGCGCCCGCAAACCCGTAATAGTGTACTCCAACCTTAAACATACCCCCGATTCCGAAGAAGGCAAAAAACCTCCCCGGCGGAAGTGAGCCATCGCCCAGCCATCTCCGCTCCCCGCCTGGAGATAGGGATTCTGCAAAATTCCCGGTTCCCCACCAGAACCACTCTCAGGTGGCCGGCGGGCCCAGCGGTCACTGCTTCCGGCCGAGCGCTTCGGCGACATCGGAAATCACCTGGAGGACGGCGAGGCGCTGCCGCTTCAAGCGAAGCTTCCGGCCTGCCGTCCGGTTTGCGGAGGGTTGCCGCGAAGCGATCTTCTTTTCCGGGAAGTGGTACTTCCGGCAGCGGACCGACGGCTCCCCCTTCTTCGCTCGTTCGGCGATGGCAACAAAAACGACGCCGTCGAGCCTCTGCGGGGCTTCCGGACCGAGATGGCCTGTCACGGACGCCGCAATGTCAGCCTGCGGCGTCCGCTCGAGAACTTGCGTTGCCATCATGACGGCGACCTCGCGCGTGACAGCATCATCGCGCTGCACGACCTTTTCCGGTATATCGAGCCACTCGGTTTTCGTTTCGAGCTGGTACGTCACGGCCGAGCCGCAAAAGTATTGCGAGACGCCGGGAATTTTCGTGAGGGTTGCAGAGACCAGTCCGCCTGTGCAGCTTTCCGCAAGGACCAGCTTGCGCCGAGATCGGCTCAAGAGTTCCACCAGTTTTCGGGCGGCGTTATCGATTTCGCGGATCGACGTCATGCAATACTCGTCATCGATGAATGTCGCGGAATGGAACAATGGCAGTCTCATTGTACGCGGAAACCAAAGCGGGAGCTTCCGGTGCTCTCTGCTGTGGCCGGTCTCCAGACCGAGCCACACCCCGCGATCGCAGGTCTGCGCGAAATTGCGGGAGACCTGCGGTCGGTCGAAGTGGCTTGGTCAGAGAGGACGCCACAACAGAGTTGACGTCGCAGCGGGCAGCGGGATTTTATCAAGAACGGATCCGTCGAGGTCGATTGCTGATAACGGGTCGACAGCGATTTCGCCCGGGGTGCGTCTGGTATCCTGAGCGATGATCCTCGGCAGGGAGGCCGAAAAATGAAGACATGGATCGTTGCGTTCGTAATTCCGCTCCTCGCTTCCGGTTGCCAGTGTTGCCGCTGCCTCGATGAATACGGCGACATGATCGACTGCATCAGCGAGTCGAGCCCGAAACTCGACGACTGCTACCACCCGACGCTCGACGTCTCGCGCATCGGCCAGCCCGACTGGTGCCAATGCCCGGTCAACCGCTGGTGGTGCGGCTGCCGTTGCGAGCCGTGTTGCCCGCAGTGCGACTGAACCGTTCGCACACGAATTCCTCACATCCGTGGAACCGCGGATTTCAGTTGCGGATGATGTGCGTGCTGTGCCGATTATTCCATGCAGGCAAAGGTTGCCATCACCAGGAGCAAACGCCCCTGGAAAGATGGGTCCTTTAGGGGGGTCGTCGCTTCCGCCGTATCTCACGGCGAGGAGTCGGTCCGTACGGGCATAGTCCGAACGGCCGGCCGCGGAGCACGGAAGGATTATTGCATGCCATCACGGAACGTCCATTGGACGCCAGCCCGTTGGGGTCTGGCTGCCTGTCTCTGCGCCGTCTGGTTCACCGGAATAGCGCAGTTACATGCGGCCGACGACGCGGATTCCGGCGAAAACCTGGAAAACCACGTCCGCGTTCTGCGCAAAGGGACCAGTTCCAAAGCGTCGCGCAAGAGCGCCTCCGACCGCATTCCAATGCAATTGCTGACGGAAGAAAACCGTCGGCGCGTGCGGAGCGTGCTGCAAACAACCGGCGTTTATCGTGAGCTGCCGACGCTCGATTTCGAGGTCGAGCCGGCCGTCTATGAATTCTTCCGCTCGCATCCGGACGTTGCCGTCAGTATCTGGCGCGCAATGAAGATCTCGCAGTTCCAGATGCACCAGACGGGGCGCGAAGAGTACGAAGCCGATGCGGGGGACGGCTCCACCGGAATCATTACCGTACTGTACCTCTCCGGCGCGCACAGCGTGGTGATGTGCGAAGGAATGTACAAAAGCCCGTTTCTCTCAAAGCCGATTCAGGCGACGGCTCTCATGCATGTCGAGACGGTTTACGAGCAGCGGAACGACAAGAAAACGTATGCCCGGCATAACGGACATCTCTTCGTCAGTTTTCCCTCACAGACGGTCGATACCGCCGCCAAGCTGATCTCACCCGTCAGCAACATGATCATCGATCGCAATTTCCAGGAAGTGAGCATGTTCCTGCACATGATGTCGCTCGCCATGGCGCGCCAGCCGGGGTGGGTCGAGCAGCTGGCAGGTCAGCTCGAAGGAGTACTGGGTGTTCGCAAACAGCAGTTGCTCGATGTGACGGCCCAGGTCTACGTTGCGGCGCTCAAGCGAGACCCGAAAGCGGCTGCGAACCTGCGCGTCGACGACATCGTCGAGCCGCTCCGGAATTCGCCGCTCGCCATCGACGCGCCTGTGACAGCCGCGAGTGACGAATCGAAGAAATCGACCGCCGCTGACGCGAAGAACGTCACGAATGCCGATGCCCAGATGCTTCTGAAGGTTCCGCGCGTCACCGCGCAGCAGACGAGCGATACGAAGTTGAAATAAGCCGCTTCGCGCCGTCCTCGAGAACGACGGCGGGTGGCGAACGATTTATGAGCCCGGACCGGGGTCGCCCAGACGGCCCCGAGTCCGGGCCGCTGCATTCCGGAACTCCGCACTCTGCAATATCACGAGCGTGCGACGGCGTCCGAAGCTGAAGCCGCGTCGAGACTTCGCTTCAGCTTCATGCGCATTCGGAATTCTCGGAGAGACCGCGACAACCGCTGAAGTCGGCGCGACCGGATGTCGATAGGTTACTGAGTGCAGAGGAGGAAATTCCGCTGCAAGCTTGTTCGTCGTGCGCCCGGTTCAAGGGGGGGAACATTGAAACCGACGCTCCTGGCCTCCATCGCCATTCTCGTCGCGGCGACTCTCACCGGTTGCGCTGCCTTTCCATCCTGCAAGTCGGGCTGCTATGACGGGGTGGCCGATGCCAAGCGCGGCGCGCCGCTCCCCCGCGAACTCGAAGACGAATATGCCAACCGCTATTCGAAAGTCGGCTGCGGCGGCGTGCATTGCGGACTCTGCGGAATTACCGGCGGGCTCGCCCATGAGAGCTGCGCTCTCGTAAACTGTCTCTTCAGCACGCGATGGCAAGGCGACTACCCGAATGGAGGCCTCGGCCCCTGGGTCGGAAGCTGGAACCGCGAGCCCTGCTGCTCGAGCGCGGATGACTGCGAAGAGATGATCTACACCGAAGGGCAGGTCATCCAGACCTATCCCACGCACTGAAGTTGCGAGCGGCTGCTACGGCACGAGCACGATCTTGCCCGAGAGCTGCCCCTTCTTGTCGAGCGTGTTCTCTTCCTGGATGCGGTGCGCGCTTGCAGCTTCGGCAAGCGGCAACGTCACGCCAATCTGCGATTTCCATTTTCCAAGCTCCGCCGCCTGGTTGATCGATTCGGCGCAGGCGCGCTGCTCGTCGGGAGTGGCGTTGAACATCGCGAAGCCGAAGAGGCTCAGGTTCTTCACGTAGAACGGGCCGACGGGGAACTCCGGCCGCGCGGTCCGCCCGGCCATGAGGACAATCCGTCCGCGCGGAGCCATCAGACCGACCGTTCGGTCGAGCGTCGGCTCACGCTGCGTTTCGAACCAGACTTGAATGCCGCCGTTCGGAGATGCGAACTTCCTGATGTCGTCGTCGAGCGAAGCGGAGTGATAGTCAAGCACGAGATCCGCACCAAACGCTTCGCACGCTTTCTGCTTTTCTTTCGAGCCGACGGTCGCGATCACCCTCGCACCCGCCGCCTTCGCGAGCTGCACCACCGCGCTCCCGACGCCGCCGGTCCCGCCGTTGACGAAAATGATTTCGCCGGCCTTCAAGCCGGCGTGCTGGAACAACCCGAGATGTGCCGTAATTCCAACAAGCGCCGCTGCGGCCGCGCTGGAATCGGTCTGAGACTTCGGAGTTGCGTACAGCCACTTCTCGTCGACTGCCGCATATTCCGCAAACGAGCCCTGGCGGCCCGCGAGCCCTTGATTGCTCCCCCAGACCCGGTCACCCGGTGAAAAACGTTTGACGTTCGGGCCGCACGCTTCGACTGTCCCGGCTAGATCACAGCCAATGATGTATGGGAATTCTCGCGGCATCGCGATGGCGCCGCTGCGGATGTACGTATCAATCGGATTGACGGCAACAGCGCCGACTTTCACAAGAACTTCGGTCGGACCCGGCGTCGGTTTCGGGAATTCCCCGAACTCAATCACTTCCGGCGGACCGGTCCGCGTGATGAATGCTGCCTTCATATCTTTGATGCCTCGTCGAGAAATGCCAGGCGTGCGGGATGCCAGAAGCGGATGTGCGCGATCGCTGCAAGTAACAGAAACGCGAAGAATCCGACCGCCGCGCCCCAGTATACGTGCGGGGGTCGATACGTCCAGACGACGGAGTGCCGCCCCGCTGGAACGTCGACCGCGCGAAACATCCTGTCGACGGCGACGATTTCGGCCGGCTCGCCGTCGATCGTTGCTTTCCAGCCGGGATAGATCAAATCGGTGAGCACCACGCGTCCGCCGGTCGGCGAATCGACATCCAGGGCGACATCGTCAGCGCGGAATTCCGTGATCCGGATGGTTCCTTGCGCGACGTCGTCGCTCCAGGCCGCCCGGCCGCGCGTCCCGCGGAGTTCATAAAGGTAAAACGGCTCGCGGCGCGCCATGGCGGGGTTCAGCACCGGATCGAATCCTTGCCAGACTGGAACGACCGGCATCTGTTCCGTTGCGCGCATCGGATCGAAACTGAGGATGTGCGTCACACCGGATCGCCGAAGCCAGGCCGTCTGTTCCGCCGACGGCTTCTCCGGCATTTTGAGTTCCGGATCGACGTACGCGGCCGGTCCGAAAGTGAGATAAACGGGAGTCGAAGCCGAGCCGAGCACCGTCGGCAGATTCGCACCAGGGGCATACAGGCGCGCCGTTCCGCCATAGCGACTCAGTATCTCGCGGATCGGACTATCGGCCAGCCTCGAGATCGGCGGGTTCGGAACAATCTCGCTGTATTTCACGAGTCCGCTTACTAGCCACAAGTCGAACAGCGTCGCGATGAGGATGCATGCAGTCATCAGACGACCGGGAAATGGCGAACTCCCTTTGCTTCCCGACTGCAGTTTGAGAAGCAGGACTGCGACGATCGCGCCGAGAACGACAAACACGGTCAGTCCCGTCAGAAACCCATCCGTGATACTGAGCGGCCCGAATTTCAACGGATTGGACATCCCGGAGAATGAAGCGGACTGCAGCTTCCGAACACCGAGTGTGAGCGTGCTCCACATCGCAAGACCCATCGCAGCCGCTACCCACAATCCGGCTGGAAGCGACGGCGCGCGGCGAAGCCGATCGAGCGCTGACCCCGCGAGCAGCCCGACCATCAACGTGGTCACGACGCCCCACCGCCCCGGTCCCTGAAAGAAACTGAATCCCGGAACGAATTGAAAGACCGGGAGGAGCATTCCGGACGTGTAGAGGAGTGTCGCAATGCCGATCGCGCCCCAAAGAAGCCGTTCGCGATCGCGCGTCCGCACAGCCTGTAGCAGTTCGAGCAACGCGAGGGCCAGCGGAACGATTCCGAAATAGAGGTGCGCTTCGACCTGATTCGTCGGCGCGCCGAGAGATGCCGTCGATTCGCCGAGAGCGGCGTCGCGATTGAATTCGATGTCGTACCAGCGCCACGGAAAAATGGTCTGCTGCCAGTACCAGAGCGGAATTGAGCCGTGAGCGAGGTTGTGATTCTCGCCGGGTGCGGAGCGCTGGCTGTTCTGCTTGAGCTCCCACGTCGGGAGAAGCTGCGCAGCGGCCAGTAAGAAACCGCAGAAAAGTGCGGCAAGCACCAGCGCGGCAGCACGTCCGCGCTTCGCGATCGTCGCTTGTGGAATGCTGCCGCGGTCGAACGAAAGTCGCGCAGCGAGCCACAACACGACAGTCGCCTGCGTCATGAATGCCAGATTGAAATGCCCGGCCATCAATTGCAGTCCGACGAATGCTGCCATCGCAATCACCCATCTCCAGAGCCGCGTGGCAAGAAATCGCTCGCAGCACCAGAGGATGGCCGGAAGCCACGCACCGCCGATGATCGCCCATTCCCAGCAGCTTCTGGCGGGGAACCAGCCATAACTGTAAGTGAACGCCGCGAGTCCGGCCGCAAGGTTTCCGAGCCCTACCGCGCGGGCAAACAGCCATGCGAAGACAAACGCCGCCGCGTAATGCAGCAGGTGGTTGACGTTGTAAGCGGTGTTCACCTCGAAGAAGCGGTAGAGCAGCAGATTCGGCGGATAGAAGGGCCCGGTCTGACTTTCTCCGACGAGCGGGTAGCCATGCCCCGCGCGATTATTCCAGAGGGGAAAATCGTTTGCGCGGATCGCTTCCGCGAAGTAAACCTTCTGTGGGAAGTAGTAGCTGTAGACGTCGCCGCCGACGAACCCGCCACCGTTCCAGAGCGGCCACCAGACAATGGCCGTCAGCAATATCGCAATTGCGACAACGGCTCCCGCAAAGGTGAACTTTTTCAGCGGCGTCGAGTTCATTGCGGTGCTTGCTTGGTCGCACGTGGCTTCTGGCCGGCGGGGATGCGCGTCGTGTATTTGCGATCCTTCATGCGCGTCTTCCAATCCTCTTTCGCGGCGGCGATGCGGCCCGGATTCTCGAGCAGCTCGATTGCCGAGACGGCGAGCACCTTCGCGGCATAATGCGTCCCCTTGTCACCGATCGTCGAGCCGATTGCTGCCACGTTCTGCCAGGAATGTCCCGGAGACTCGGCTGCAAAGCAGGTTGCGCGAAATCCGCCGGTCGGAACGATCCAGCTCACGTCCCCGACGTCGGTTGAACCATTGCTCGCGTATCCGGCATCGGCCAGCGCGCGCAGCGATTCATCGAGCGGCTCATTGGGATGTACGCCGAACTGTTCAATCAAGGACTGCTGCAGCTTCGTCGCGAAGATCTTCTCGTCCTTGCTGAACTTCGGCGGTGAGACGGCCTGCATGCTCTGCTGCATCACTTCGGATAGGGGGGCATTGGGAATCAGCTCGTGGCAGTCGGTCTGGAATTCGACTTTGAGCTTTGTCCGCGTCATCAGGGCCGCACCTTGTGCAATCTCATGCACGCGCTCGAAATAGCGGTCGGCGTCTTCGTGGGAATTGGCGCGGATGAAATACCACGCGGATGCCTTTGCAGGAACGACGTTCGGCACGTCTCCACCGTTGGAAATCACGTAATGAATTCGCGCGTCTTCCTTCACATGCTCGCGGTAGAAATTGACGCCGACGCTCATGAGCTCGACCGCATCGAGGGCGCTCAAACCCTTGTCGGGGTTCGACGATGCGTGGGCTGACGTCCCCCGAAAGTGGAACTCCGCCGAAATGAGGGCCTTGGAACTCCCCGCCCAGACGTCGTTCCGGTCGGAAGGATGCCAGTGGAGGCAGGCGTCGAGATCGTTAAACGAACCGGAAAGCGCCATATACACTTTGCCGACCACCGTTTCCTCAGCCGGCGTTCCAAAAAGCTTCAGCGTGCCGGGAAGACGATGTTGCTCCATCGCAGTGCGTGCCGCGATTGCCGCTCCGACCGCTGCGGCACCCAGGCCGCTGTGGCCGCAGGCGTGCCCCGCGGCTCCTTCGGCAACAGGCTCCTGTTGCGACGAAACTTTCTGCGACATTCCGGGAAGTGCGTCATACTCGGCGAGAATTCCGACGACCGGCTTGCCCGAGCCGTACGTCGCGATGAATGCGGTCGGCATCCCCGCAACGTTCGTCTCGACGGTGAACCCATGGGCTTTCAGCGTGGCGATCAGCAGTTCCGACGATTTCTTCTCGGCAAGTGCCGGTTCGGCAAGATTCCAGAGAGACCGGCTGATCTCGTTGATCGTCGCGCCGTCCGCTTCGACCCGTTTGAGCGCCGCCATCTGGGCGGGTCGCAAGACAATCGGTCGGCTGTTCGATTTCTCGGACGGCTCCTCACCCTCTGCGAACGATGGCAGCAGCATGACCAGCAGCGCCGCCATTAACGGCTGTGTTCCAGGTCGTTGTCGTCGGGGCGGAGTTGAGGGGGCCGAATCCGAGTCGTCCGACATGATCCTGCTCTCCCCTTGAGGCCCGGCGCGAGTTGACAGCGCATCAACACGTTGTATCAGCGATTGTAAAGATGCTCCAGCCAGAGCACGCGGACCAATTGATGTTCCAAGGGTCCAGGCCGCGGAAATCCGCAGATTCCGCGGTTAGTCTCGACCGAGAGTGGAACTTCGATATACTGACCGCTTGCTGCGCTCGGCCGAACGGATGATCCACGCCCGGGGTGCAGCCAGATCGATTCCTTGCGACCGCTGGCCGAACTGGGGGACGGAATCTCCGATGGGGAAGAACAACCAGAGCATTCACGACAAGCTCCTCAAGCTCGCGAGCAACTACTGGTGGAGCTGGCAGCCGGAAGTCACTGCGCTATTCCGCGAAATCGATCCGATTCGCTGGTCGGCGCTCGCGCACAACCCGGTGCAGCTGCTGCAGGAATACCCGCCCGACAAGCTCGAGCTGCGTGCGCGCGAAGTCGTGCTCCACTCGCGTGTGAATGTCGCCTATCGCCGCTGGTGCGAATACATGGAAGCGACCGACACCTGGGGGGGTGTGCATTCCGGAATTCTCGGCCATCGCCCTGCCGCCTATTTTTCGGCGGAGTTCGGAATTCATGAGTCGCTGCCGATTTACTCCGGCGGCCTCGGCGTGCTTTCCGGCGACCATCTCAAAAGCGCGTCCGATCTCGGAATTCCGCTCGTCGCAATCGGACTGTTTTACGACGAAGGCTATTTCGCGCAGCGGATCGACGAAAACGGCTGGCAGCAGGAATCGTATTCCGAAGTGAATACCGATCTCCTCCCGGTCAGGCAGGCCCTTGCGCCGGACGGCAACCCGGTGATGATCTCGGTCGACACCCGGAGCGGCAAGGTCTTTGCACGGGTCTGGACGGTAAATGTCGGCCGCGTCCGGCTGTACCTGCTCGATACCGACATCCCGGAAAACAAGGCGGAAGACCGGCACCTCACGGCGCGCCTCTACGGCGGCGACCAGCGCACGCGCATCCGGCAGGAAATCATTCTTGGAATCGGCGGTGTGCGCGCCCTCAAGGCGCTCGGCATCGAGCCCAGTGTGATTCACATGAACGAAGGGCACTCCGCCTTCGCGCCGCTCGAAATCATCCGCGACCGGATGAAGAACGACGGACTCTCGTTCGATGAAGCGCTCCGCGAAACCGCCGCAATGAGCGTCTTCACGACCCACACGCCGGTGGCTGCCGGCCATGACCGCTTTGCGCCGAATCTGATCGAAGAGCACGTCGGCCCGCTCGCCGATGAGCTCGGCCTCAATCACGATGCGCTGCTCGGACTCGGGCGCGTCGATCCGCAGAACACGCAGGAGTCGTTCTGCATGACGGTTCTCGCATTCAAGCTCAGCCGCCGCGCAAATGCCGTCTCGAGTCTGCACGGCGTCGTCAGCCGGCGGATGTGGTCGAACCTCTGGCCGTGGCGAAGTGAAGAAGAAATTCCGATCGGCCACATCACCAACGGCGTGCACGTCCCGACGTGGCTCGCCGCGCAAATGCGCGTTCTGTACGACCGGTTCCTGCCGATCAACTGGTACCTCCGCACCGGCGAACCCGAAGTGTGGGCCGGCTTCGAAGCGGTCTCTCCCGGCGAATTGTGGGAGACGCACCAGTCGCTCAAGAACCGGCTTATCGTTTACGCAAGGACAAGGCTCGTCGCCCAGGCGCAGCGCCGCGGTGCATCGACTGCGGAATGTAACGAGCTCGCACAGGCGCTCAATCCGCAGGCGCTCACCATCGGCTTCGCGCGTCGATTTGCTCCCTACAAACGGGCGGACCTCGTGCTGCGCGACATGGAACTGCTGGCGAAGATTTGTCACGACTCCGAACATCCGGTGCAGTTCATCTTCGCCGGCAAGGCCCACCCTGCTGACGATCAGGGGAAAGCGATCCTGCAGCGGATCTTCAAGCTGTCGCAGAAAGATGAGTTCCGCGGCAAGATCGTCGTCCTCGAAGATTACGACATCAACCTCGGACGGCATCTCGTGCAGGGAGTTGACGTCTGGCTCAACAATCCGCGCCGCCCGCTGGAAGCTTCGGGAACCAGCGGACAGAAAGTCGTTCTCAACGGCGGGCTCAACTGCTCGATTCTCGACGGCTGGTGGGCCGAAGCATTCGACGGCGAGAACGGCTTCGCGATCGGCAAAGGCCGGGCGCATGTCGATCAGACCGCGCACGACGACCGCGATGCCCAATACCTGCACGAAGTCCTCACAAACGAAGTCATTCCCCTCTATTACGATCGGGATGCCGACGACCTTCCGCAGCAATGGATCTCGCGGATGAAACGCGCGGTCCGCACACTCGGCTGGCGATTCAACGCCGACCGGATGGTGATGGACTACGTCAAGCAGACGTACATCCCCGCAGCGGGCGGATTGTCGTGCAACATGCCGGTTGTGAGCTGACGCGCTTCCGCGTGCTGCTTGAAAGACACGGCCACGGCGCCGGGTTTCTGCTGCTGGGACTTCACTTCAAGTATTTGTCGTGCGGCTTGGCAGCGTCGATCGTCGGGCGCCGGTGGGCACACCCCACCTTACAAAACTGAGACGGCGCAGCGCAACAGCCTCAACAAGGGGCTGAGGCAAAGGGCACCGCCCGCAGGGTGGCCGCCGTGCAATTCCCGCACCGGAGCACAGACATTCCTGCCTGTGCCGATCGGCCATCAATTCACGAAGCGCACAGACAGGAATGTCTGTGCTCCAACAGAATGCGTTGGGTGGGATGCCCTCGGGCTTGCGAGGGCAAGAAGCGATGTACGCACACGACATTCAGGGGTAGACCACGCACGCGGACCGAAGGTCTCCACGCGGTGGGAGGAGACCATCGGTCAACGACTTCGGTGAAGTTCAGCGGCCAGCGACAGTTCTCCCTCAATAGGCCGCCGGGTTCGGTGCGCTCGGTTCCGGTTCGGGCTGGATTCCGAGCTTCTTCGCGTCGTCCTGGTCGATCGCTTCATTGATCCTTTCCAGCGCCCGTTTGCATGCCGCTCGCAGGGCGTCGCTCGGAGAATTCGCTGCTCCGGGAGGAAAATCCATTCTGTTTTTCAGCGCGTCGACAGCCGATTTCGCTTTGAGACCGAGCTTGCCGAGTTCGTCCGCCGCGAAGATCGAACGCGATTCCTTCTCATGCGACAGATTGCGAATGAGGATGCGAACGCGCTCGTCAGTCGAGATGGTGTCATCATCCCTTTTCCCGCGTCGTCCAGATGAGCCCATCCTTCCGGCGGAGCCAATTACGGGAACCGAGTTCGGTAACTCGTCCGTGGGTGTGCCGACCGGCTGCATTCCCGACGATCCGGAAAGTTGCTGGCGTCGCAGAGGTCGAGACGGCATTCCGTCGATCGGCTGCGGCTCGACATACAGCGGTGGTGGCACGGCGAGAATCCTGCGGCCTGTCCCGCCACCGACTCCGAAACCGTGATTCCCGGCCGCCGATGGATCGAACGGTATTCCAAACTCGAGGCCATCCGCATCGTTAAGAATTGTCTTCACTCGCAGCTCGACGATTTCCGACCTGGCGGTCTTGCGGCGTTCGATCTGCTCACGAAGCTTTTTGACGCGCGCTTCCGCCTCGGCGACAACCTTCTCTCGACGCTCCATGTCTCGCTGGAAAAGTTCATCGAGTCCCTTGCGCAATTCTTCCCGCGCTTTCTGCGACTCCGCTTCGCTGCCTGCCTCTTTGGCCGCCTTCACCAGTTCGCGGTACCGATTGATGTCCGCAACTTCCTCCGGCGACATCTCCTCGACAACTTCTTCCACCACGGTGTGTCGCTGCGGCATCATTTTGACGACTCGAGCTTTCGCACCGCCGCCGATGTCCTCCGACCGCCACACAGGTAAATCACCCGCGACGGCACGCGCGGGTGCTTCATCGCTTCCGCGAGCCTGCTGCGTGAATTCACAAGCAGCAACGACGATGGCGGTCGCCAGCACTACTCTGCAGGTTGTCATCACTTCGTCTCCCGATACCAGTCGTGCCGGTCAGTAATCATGGTCGTGCAGCAGCGGAACTCGATTTCGATTCCACTCGGAGCAGGCAATGGTTTGAACTAGGACGAAAATCTCCCTGGTTTTTCGTCCGCCGGTTTATTGTCGGGGTTGGGAGCCGGTCCCGACTCAGGGTTCGCGGGAGCTGTTTTCGGTGCTTCGTAGGTAGGCGGGGCAGCGATGGGAGCGACAGGTTGCGGGTCCGGGTAGTGAATACTCCCGCCGCCGCCGAAAGTTCTTTGCAGTTGAGACGACTCGA
>JBFWWA010000052.1:0-13356 GCA_050246455.1 Planctomycetaceae bacterium | reverse complement strand
TCTGCTTTACCACGGCCGTGGGCGTGGAGCGATCGCGCTCTACGTCGACGATATCGACCTCGGTCTGCGAACGCTCGCCGAAAAGGGACATCGCATCATTACCGAGAACGATCTGCTCGACGATGATTACCATTGAGCGGCGATGAACGATCTCCATCACGTCGGACTTCCGTGGAGTCACCTCGACGGAACCGAACTTCTCGCACCCGCTACGGCGGTCGCATTCACGGAAGGGCCTGCCGCCGCCGCTGACGGCAGCGTCTATTTCTCCGACATTGCCAACAATCGGATCCTCCGCTACGTTCCCAACGCCCCCCGATACGAAGTCGTTCAGCAGCCGAGCGGCCGATCCAACGGCCTGCTGTTCGATCGTGACGGAAAACTTCTCGCCTGCGAGGGAAACGAGTTCGGCCCGAACGACGGCAACCGGCGGCTCACTCGTACGGATCTGACGACCGGCACGATCGACATCCTCGCCGATCGGTACGACGGTGCACGATACAACTCTCCCAACGATGTCGCCGCCTGCTCGAACGGGCAGGTCTTCTTCACCGACCCCTGCTACGGCGACCGCTCCACGATGGAGATGCCGCACGAGTCAGTCTACCGGGTCGATCCCGACGGAACCGTTACGCGCGTGATCTCCCAGCCGGAAATCCAGCGCCCCAACGGCATCGCGATCAGTCCCGACGAAAGAACGCTCTATCTCGTCGACAGCTGCCCCGTTCCGGGCGGACATCGCCGAATCTGGGCATTCGACCTTTCCGGGAAAGGAGCGATCTCGAACCAACGGCTCGTTTTCGACTTCGCCCCCGGCCGCGGTGGTGACGGAATGGCTGTCGACCAGGAGGGAACGCTCTACATCGCCGCCGGCATCCGCAGGCCGCGCGGGCCGCACGAATCCACGCGCGTTCCGCCCGGCATCTGGGTGATTCGCCCCGACGGCCGTCTGATCGGCCGCATTCCGGTTCCGGAAGACGTCCTCACGAATGTCACCTTCGGCGGCGACGATTTACGGACGCTCTACGTCACTGCCGGAAAGACGCTCTTCTCCTGTCGCGTCCCTGTTCCGGGATTCGTCGTTCATCGGCGCAGCGATGGATCCGTTCGATGAACGCACGCGGCGACTACCTGCCGTCGGCGAAGCTCGCACTGCTCGAGATTCGGGCGAAACTCCTCGCCACTGTGAGAGAGCACTTCGCGGCGCACGACTATTGGGAGGTGGAAACTCCGATCCTCTCACAGGACGTCGTCGTCGACGCCCACCTGGAACCATTCGCAGTGCCATGGCGCGAAGATGGCGGTCCGGGAACGATGTATCTGCAGACGTCCCCCGAGTTCGGCATGAAGCGGCTTCTCGCAGCCGGAGCAAAAGCGATCTACCAGGTGACACGCGCCTTTCGGAAGGGGGAACAGGGGCCGCGGCATAATCCGGAATTCACGATGGTCGAATGGTACCGCGCGGGCGATACGCATCACGATCAGATGGATTTCGTCGAGGGGCTGGTCTCCGCCGTCATTTCCGCATCCCCCCGTTTGCGAGACGTCACTCCCAGGCTCACGCGCCCTTTTGCGCGACTCAGCTACGACGAAGCGTTCGAGACCGCGATCGGTTGCAAAGTTCTCTCGCTTTCCACGATCGAGCTCGCACAATTGGCCCGGCGGCTCGACATCGTTGTGCCGGAGTCGATCGACGAAAACGACCGCGACGGCTGGCTGAATCTGCTTCTCGCGGAAAAGGTCGAACCGACTCTCGGTCCGGAAGTTCCAACCTTCCTCTACGACTACCCCGCCTCGCAGTCGGCGCTCGCCAGAATTCGGAACGACGCAATTCCCGTCGCCGAGCGATTCGAGCTGTACATGAACGGCATCGAGCTGTGCAACGGCTACCACGAGCTGACAGATCCCGCCGAGCTGCGGCGAAGAATGGCGGTGCAGGCAGCGATTCGGGCAGGCGACGGTCGCCCGGCGCTTCCCGATCAGAACCGGCTGCTCGATGCGATGGAAGCCGGGCTTCCCGCCTCTTCCGGCGTCGCGCTCGGATTCGACCGGCTCGTCATGTTGGCCGTCGGTGCACAGTCGATTGATGAAGTCATCGCGTTTCCCTTCGACCGCGCCTGATTCGACCCCACAAAAAAACCGGGCGGCTGCAGCTTGGCAACCACCCGGTTGAAGTTTGTAACAGTCGAGACTAGAAGTCGGAATCGATCGGCAGACCTTCCGCACGCGTGGCCAGGCGGCGAAGGAGGTCGGAATCGATGTTCTTGGCGATCTGCCGGCCCGATGCGTCAGCCATCGCGAAGATGACGGTTTCATCGTGATAGCTGCCGAAGCTGAAAAACTTCAGGTTGGTCGACGGGTCAACGTCGGGCCAGTACGAGTCCCAGTCGAGTCGGTCATTGCGGAAGCGGGCGCAACAGCTGTAGCCGTCTCCCCAGAATCCAAATCGCGAATCGCCCATCAGCAGCGTATTGGCGGTGCCGTCGACCTGAACGTCCTTGAATCCGACGCCGCTGTTCTGGAAGAACATTCCATTCGTCGAGAAGGCGGAATGATCGCCCACCGGCGGCGATGGAGTTGTGTCGTTGATCGGCTGCGCACCCATCACGCCGCGATAGTTCGAGAAGGCGATTCCCTGCGGGCGTGTCGACGGGAGCGGGGCGCTGGGGCAAATGAATGTTTCAACCGGAATCTTGATGGCGTCGAGGTTCTCCTGGAGATCCTTGCCGCGGCGGAAATCGATTCGGATATTCGCCTGTTCGAGCTGCGGCAGAATCATCGCATGCCAACCCCACGGAGCGTAGAGCTCCCAGTCGTTGAGCGTCAGCGGCAGCTTGGTCGACAGAAGCGTGCCGTCCGGTTCATAGATGTTCTGCACACCGAGCTGGATCGGCGGGTTGAACGGCACGTTGTAAATGGCGCCCGGCATGTCGATGTATCCGGCCGGGAACGACCGGTACGAGTCGGCATAGCTGTGGCAAGCGAGCGAGAGCTGCTTGATGTGGTTGAGACATTGCGTTCGGCGGGCCGATTCGCGTGCCCGTTGCACCGCGGGAAGCAGTAACGCCGCCAGCACGCCGATGATGGCAATCACGACGAGAAGTTCGATCAGCGTAAACGCGGAACGGCGGAACGCGAGCGACTCGGTACCGCGGCTAAAACCCCGACGAGCCATCATGTGCGCACTCCTCAAGCACGAGAATCCTGCAGGAAAACCGCCCTGTTGAAAGCCTAGCAGCTTGCAATTTGCAATGCAATTGGCATTTCCGATGCGAGAACTCCGCTCCCGAATCCGCGGGATTTCCGCGGAAAGAGTTCGCTGCAGTTCGTGCGTTCCTCAGGTTTCCGGACCGAACTACCGTTGCACCAGCCAGGGAAGCGGCGTTCCGGCGGCCGGCAGCCGCACCAGCTCAATTCCCGTCACTTCCGGGTGCTTCGCGACCTCGGCGAGGGCCTCCGCCGAAGGCTCACTGTCGAGATTGAGCACGGCGACGGAATCTCCTCCCGGAAAATCACGCTCGCGGCCGAGCGCCATGTGCGCGATGTTCACCTGATGCTTGCCGAAAATCGTTCCGATGTAGCCGATGAGGCCCGGGACGTCGCGGTGACGGTAGATCAGCATCAGCCCGTCGAGATACGCATCGAGATGGAAGTTGCCGAGCCGCACAAGCCGGAGGAATTGATGTCCGAACATGGTGCCGGAGGCGGTCAACTCTCCCTGGGTCGTCGTGACGGACGCGGAGATCATCGTCGAGAAATTCCCCGCTTCGGTCGATGACGATTCGGTGATGTCGATTCCCCGCTCGCGCGCGAGCATCTCGGCATTCACAATGTTTGCGCTGTCGTCCAAAGCGGTCTCGAGCAATCCCGCGGCAAATGCGGCGGTCATCAGCTTCGTCTTCTTCGTCGCCGCTTCACCCCGGAAACTGATGCGTGCCGAACGAATGGCGGCCGATCGGCTCTGCTGTGCAAGAAGCAGGCCGAGCCGTCGAGCCATGTCCAGATACATCCGGATGTCGCCCATCTCGGACGCGGTAATAGGCGCCATGTTGACGGCGTGCCGCACCTCATTGCGGATCAGAAACCCGCTCATGATCTCCGCTGCTTCGACTGCCACGAGCTCCTGCGCTTCATCGGTGGATGCACCGAGGTGCGGGGTGCACAACACGCCGGGAAGCGACGGTAATCGGCTCCCCTTCGGCGGTTCGTTGACGAAAACGTCGAGGGCGGCCCCGGCGACATGACCCGATTCAATTGCATTGGCGAGCGCTTCCTCGTCGATAATTCCGCCGCGGGCGCAGTTGAGAATTCGCACACCCTTTTTCATCCGCTGGAGTCGCTCGGCATTGATAATCCCGCGCGTCTCCTCGGTGAGCGGCGTGTGCACCGTAAGGAAGTCGCATTTGTCGATCAGCGCATCGACGTCGCGGACGAGCTCAATGCCGTATTCCGTCGCCCGCTCCGATGAGAGAAACGGATCGTAGCCGATCACGTTCATTTCGAGTCCGCGCGCCCGCTGGGCAACAGCCAGGCCGATACGTCCAAGTCCGACGACGGCGAGCGTCTTGCCGGCGAGCTGCGTCCCGGTGAATTTGCTTCGTTCCCATTTTCCGTCGCGCATGCTCGCGGCGGCGGGACCGATGTTTCGCGACAAAGCCATCAGCATCGCGACCGTATGCTCCGCGGTGCTCGTCGTGTTCCCCGCAGGGGTGTTCATTACGACGATTCCCTCGCGGGTCGCGGCAGGGAGATCGATGTTGTCGACGCCGACACCCGCTCGGACGATGGCCTTCAATCGTTCCTGTCCTGCGAGAATCTCCGGCGTGAGTTTCGTCGCGCTGCGGATGATGATGCCGTCGGCTTCGCGGAGCGCTTCGCGGACCTGCTCGGGAGTAAGTCCCGAACGGACATCGACTTCAATTCCGGGCGTCGCCTTCAGAATTTCGAGCCCCGCGGGGGAGAGATTGTCGGTGATCAGGATTCTTTGCATCGATTTCCAGCCAGTTCGCGGTTGCAGGGTGAGTCACGGGTCGGAATGCGGCCTCCGGAGGGGCCGCGGCTCGGGAAGAGCGGGGGGCGCGTCGGCGCACCAAACTTGATCAGCCGTGACGACTCAGAGCACTAGTTTAAGCGCCGAGGGGGGGCACGGGCGAGGGATGCGGACCGGAACCGGACCAAACGGCGCAAAACGGCAAGCCATTTCGAGTTCCATCGCGAGAAGATGGGCGAATTGGAAACAGCGCAGCTCCCTGACGACTCGTAAAGTCCCTGCCAAGGTGTTGTGGCCCGTGCACTAGAGTTCCGTCGTCAGCGGTTTTTCTTCTTCGAGCCGGTCAGCTCACCGTAAACATGGTCGATGTTCTCGACCTGGTTTTTCGCCTCGGCACCGGTCCATTCCTTGTAAAACGGCAAGTCGATATCGCGCTTGATGTCGTCGAGCGTTTTGCCGGCGTCGATCGCGCGCTGCACGGTTTCGCGCAGCTCGACGAAGTACCGCTTTTGCGTGGCGACGAGCGTCCCGTCTGCCAGTTCGCCGTGCCCCGGTGCGACTTTCTTGATCGGCAGTTTTTCGAGCGAAGTCAGCACGCCGATCCAGCTCGCGGTGTCGCCGTCGCCGGTGTAATTGAACGCGCCGTTCACGCAGGCGTCGCCCGTGAAGACGATGTTGTGCTTCGGCAGCCAGGCAAAAGCGTCCCCCGCCGTGTGCGCATGTCCGAAGTGCAGAAGCTCGACTCGCTGATCGCCGTCGTCGAGAACGAGTTTCTGCGGAAAATAGAGAGCGGGCTTCTCGTAGTTGAGCGAGCCGTATTCCTCCGGCTTGGATTTCTTCGACTGCTCGAACCCGGCCGCGCCTTTCGTGTCGAACAGTTCGCGGCTGTTCTCGTTGGCGATGGCCGTCGCGCCGATCGCGAGAAACTTCTGATTCCCGTCGGCATGGTCGCCGTGGTAGTGCGTGTCGAAGACGTAGCGAATCGGCTTGTCGGTCGTCTTGCGAACTTCCTTGATCAGCTCTTCCGCCTGGTTCGGGAAGTTCGCGTCGATGACGAGGACGAAGTCCTTGAAGATTACCCATCCCTGATTGCAACCGATGAACTGGGGCTCAGTCAGGATCTTTCGGAAGTAAACTCCCGGCGCAAGCTCACTGACGACCGTTTCCGTCGGCACCAACCAGCCGTTGGCATATCCGGCCAAACCGGAAACGAGGAGCATTGTGACAATGGCCACCGGCCAGCGCGGTCGAACTTTCATGGCGACGGGCTTTCGGCATTTCCGCTCGCGGCTTGGCGGAGGGTGTGAAAACGAAATCACTTGCCGCTCCGCCACCATACGCAATCAGCACACCGATTGGGAGCGAAATTATCGCCCCTCGACGGGGAGAGGGTAAAACGCGAGCCGCTAGCGCGACACGTTTGGCTCGGCCGTGAGGTCGAGGATTCGCCCGTTGCGAATCACGTTCAAGACGAACGGCTTGTCGGCCGGAAGGGTCGCAAGAATGCGATGCAGATCGTCGGTGCTCGATACAATCCGATCGTTGACCGCCACAAGCAAATCTCCCGGTTCAATTCCTGCCCGGCCCGCGAGACCTGTTCGATCGACCTCAATCACCTCGACGGCGCGCTCGGAAAGCAGATCGAGCTCACGCATCTGCTGCCGGGAGATCTCGGAGACCGTTGCGCGCACACCGAGTGCGAGCCGTCGCACGCTGCCGTTGGTGATCAATTCCCCCGCGACCCACTTCGCGGTGTTCGCAGGGACCGAGAAGCCGAGCCCTTGCGCAAAGGCGATGATCGCCGTATTGACGCCGACGACCCGTCCGCGCGAATCGACGAGTGGTCCGCCGGAGTTACCGGGATTCAGGGGCGCGGTGTGCTGCACGATGTTCTCGATCAGCCGTCCCTCTTCGCCACGCATCGCCCGGCCAACGGCACTCACAACGCCGGTCGAAACGGTCGATTGAAATCCGAGCGGATTGCCGACAGCGATGACGAGCTGTCCCACCTGCAGTGTCTCGGAATCTCCAAGATGCGTATAAGGAAGGTCGCGCGCTGCCAGTCGCACCAGTGCGAGATCGGTCGCCGGATCATCGCCGATGACCTGCACATCAACTTTGTCTCCATCTTCGGTCCGCGCGGAAAGTTTCTCGTGGCCGCGAATCACGTGGCTGTTCGTCAGGGCATACCCGTCGGGAGCAAGAATGAACCCCGAACCCGAGCCCCCCGAATCGCCGCGGCGGGATGTGATCGACACGACGGCAGGGCCGACCTGTTTCACGACGCCGATTACCGCCTGCGAATAGGCATCGAGCAGATCGGCATCGGCCGGCGGAGCGCTCGATGAGGCCGCGACCGGCCGGTCCTGGGGCTGTGACGAGTCGTCGCTCAATCGCTTCAGAAACGCAATCGGATCCCCGGAATAACTCACGAGTCACCTCACTCTCAAAACGAGTACCATCTGGAACGCATTGAAATTGTATGGAGCCCCGTCCAGTGGTCGAAAAATGCGGGAATTTGACGGTTTCAGGATCGTCGTTATTGGAGGCAAATTGTATGCAAACGATCGAATTCCGCGGGGAAATTAAAGACGGTGTTGCCACTGCCGCGGCTAGATTCATTCTGCAGACACGCAACCAGGGGTGTGCCAGCCCCCGGTTGAACGAGCGCCAACTCGTGTCTGAAGCCCCGGCAGGGGCGACATCGTTTTTCACGGGGCATCCTGATTCACGATCTCTCCTCCCCGATTCGCACTGCAAACCATTGCACGAACGTCGCCGAGCGTCCGACTCGATCAATTTCTCCGAACCTCACGTGCTCCGTGCGGGTCTCCCGTTAATATTTGAATGAAGCAGGGAAAGTCTGCGCAGAGGAGGAGCGCGATGTTTGAAATCATTCCGACCGGCGAAGCCACGGCGATTCTTCCGACGGACGGCAAAACCAAACCGGTGACCGTTATCGGAACGGACTCGATCCGCAAGTCGTTCGATGAAATCTGCCTGCAGCAGGCGGTCAACTCGCGCCTCGCGCCTGGCGTCACCGACCTTGTTCTCAATCCCGACGGGCACTGCGGATACGGTGCGCCGGTCGGTTGCGTCCTCGTCTCGCCGACGCACATTTATCCGGGCCCGGTCGGAGTCGACATCAAGTGCTCCATGAGTCTCCTGCAGCTCGACCTTCCGGCGGAAGCCGTCGTCGAGCGCCCGGTTCGCCGCGCGCTGATTCATGCGATCTGCGAGCGCATTCCGACCGGGGCCGGCCGCGGCCAGCGCCATGCGAAGAAATCGCGCCGCGTCGATGAAGCCCTCGGTCGTCAGGCGTTGATCGAAGGAGCATCGGAGAGCGTCTGCACTCAACTCGGGATTCCTCCGGAGTGGGCCCAGCGATGTGAAGATGCAGCGCACGTCGGGCATGACGATACGTGCGACGCCCTCCAGGAGCGCCTCGAGCGTCATCTGCGTCACAGTTATTTCCGTAATTTCGCGGAGAAGATCAGCCAGCTCGGCTCTTATGGGGGTGGGAATCATTTCGGCGAGTGCGAAGTGGTCCATATCGGCAATAGTGAGCGTGCGCGCACTGCCGCGGAGGTCTTCGGGCTCCTGGACGGCAAGGTGGCATTTCTGTCGCACTGCGGATCGCGCGGCATTGGTCACAACCTCGCGAGCGGACAGTTCCATTCACTGCAGAGCAAGTTCGCGCAATGGAAGATTCCGCTCCCCGGGAACGACAAAGAGCTCGTCTACGCGCCGCTCGGAAGTGCCGAAGCCGACGCGTACCTCGACGACATGGCACTCGGTGCGAACTTCGCCACCGTCAATCACATGCTGATCAACGCACTCGTCCTCGAAGCGTTCCAGGAGATTCTTCCGGGAACGACGGGAGAGCTCGTCTACTTCATCAGCCACAACATCGCGCGCAAGGAAATCATCGACAACGCACCGGCCTGGGTGCATCGCAAAGGATCGACCCGCGCCTTCCCGGCGGTACATCATGCCCTCAAGGGGACGATGTACGAGAAAACCGGACACCCGATTCTTCTGCCGGGCAACCCGCAGGCAGGTTCGAGCATCATGGTCGCCGACGAAGGTGCGCGCCTCAGTTGTTATAGCGTGAACCACGGTGCAGGACGCAGCCTCGGCCGCAAGCGCGCCATCCGCGAGCTCGACCAGGCCTCGATCGACCGCTCCTTCGACGAACGCGACATCCTCACGAACTGCCGCAACTACCCGAAAGACGAAGCTCCGGCCGCGTACAAGGACTTCAACGAAGTTCTCCGCTCCGTTGAAACAGCGGGGCTCGCATCAGAAGTCGCCCGCCTCGAAGCCCGCTTCGTCATCAAAGACGGCGACAAAGCGGACGATTGAGCGGTATGTCTTGCGCGCGATACACGATCGCCGCGTGCAATACCCTCGCCCCCCTTGAGGTAGAGGGTGGCGACGTCGGGTGGCCGGGGCAAAGCAAAGCGTGCCCCGGAATCGCAGTGGGAACTGACAAGAAATCCCGGACAGACTCTTCGAAGACTCAGGGTGTACCACCCGAGTTTTTACGACGTTGAGAGGGGAGATGACGCCCGTCGCAAGCGAAGGGCGTTCGCAATCACCGAGACCGAGCTGAAGCTCATTGCCGCCGCGGCGATCATCGGGCTGAGCAGCAATCGGAAAACAGGATAAAGCACACCCGCCGCAATCGGCACGCCGAGCACGTTGTAGATGAACGCAAAGAAAAGGTTCTGGCGAATGTTCCGCATCACGTCGCGGCTCAATCGGATCGCTCGGACGATGCCGCGCAGATCTCCTTTGACAAGCGTCACCCCCGCCGTCGCCATCGCAATGTCGGTCCCCGTCCCCATCGCAATGCCGACATCGGCCGCAGCCAGGGCAGGGGCGTCGTTGATTCCATCACCCGCCATCGCCACGCGCCGACCCTCCGAATGCAGCGTCTTCACATGCGCATGCTTGTCGTCCGGCTTCAATCCCGCATGAAACTCGTCGAGCCCGAGCACTTCGGCGACATGCTTTGCCGTCCGCTGGTTGTCTCCCGTGAGCATCACGACCCGAATGCCGAATTCGCGAAGCGACTCGAGGGCTTCGGTGGTCGAACTCTTGATCGGATCCGCAAGGACCAGCAGTCCGCCAATCGTCGCGTCGACGGCGACGCAGACGACCGTACTTCCCCGGCTCTCATGCCGCACGGCTGTCTCTTCCAGTGCAGCGGGGAGAGTGATGTTGCGCGCCGCGAGAAAATCGCGCCGGCCGACCAGCACCTCATGACCCTCCACAACCCCGGAAACGCCGCCGCCGGTCGTCGACTGAAAACTTTCGACACCGATCAATGAAATGCCGCGAGATTTCGCCTCGTCCACCACTCCTCGCGCCAGAGGATGCTCGCTCTGCGCTTCAACCGCGGCCGCGGGCCTCAGCAGGTCGGTTTCGTTGAACGCGTCCGCCGGAATGACATCGGAGAGCCGGGGTCGTCCCTCGGTCAGCGTGCCGGTCTTGTCGACGACGAGCGTGTCGACTTTCTCCAGCAGCTCGAGAACCTCCGCATCGCGGATGAGGACACCTTCGCGCGCCCCGCGGCCAATTCCGACCATGATCGACATCGGTGTCGCGAGCCCGAGTGCGCACGGGCAGGCGATGATCAGCACTGCAACGGCATTTACCAGCGCGTATGCCAGCTTCGGTTCCGGCCCGAAAATCCACCAGAGAATGAACGTCGCAACGGCGACGGCGACGACCGCCGGCACGAAGTATCCCGCCACCGCGTCGGCCAGCTTCTGAATCGGTGCGCGGCTCCGCTGCGCCTCGGCCACCATCTGCACAATGCGCGCGAGCATCGTATCGCGCCCCACCTTCGCCGCCCGCATCGTGAATGCACCGGTCTGGTTGATCGTTCCCGCGACCACACTGTCGTCCCTGGATTTCTCGACCGGAATCGGCTCGCCGGTGATCATCGATTCGTCGACAACGCTCGCGCCTTCAACCACCTCGCCGTCGACAGGAACCCGTTCGCCCGGCCGGACGCGAAGCAGGTTCCCCACATGCACCTGCTCCACCGGCATGTCCATTTCGTGGCCATCGTGAAGCACATGCGCAATCGGCGGTGCGAACGACATCAGCTCGCGGAGCGCATCCCCCGTTCGCCGCCGCGCGCGGAGTTCCAGGTACTGCCCAAGTAACACGAGCGTGGTGATGACCGCGGCCGCTTCAAAATAAACCGCCACGGCACCGTGCATCTTCAACGATTCGGGAAACCAGCCCGGAAACAGGATCGCAGCGACGCTGTAGGAATACGCCGCTCCCGTACCCAGTGCGATCAGAGTGAACATGTTGAGGATACCGGTAACGATCGACCGCCAGCCGCGCACAAACAGCGGCCATCCCGCCCAGAGCACCACCGGCGTCGCGAACGCGAATTCGATCCAGTGCCGGAAATGCGGCGCAATCGAGTGGGCGACCGCATCGGAAATCATGGGAAGCATCGCCAGCACGAAGACCGGCAATGTGAGCGCCGCGGCGATCCAGAAGCGGCGCGACATGTCATTCAGTTCGCGATCTTCCTCGCCGTCACTTGAGGTGACGACCTTCGGTTCGAGGTCCATCCCGCAGATGGGGCAGCTTCCCGGCCCTTCCTGTTCGATCTCCGGATGCATCGGACAGGTGTAAATCGTGCGCGTCGCGGGAACGGCCGGAGCCGATCGCTCCAGCGGCATTCCGCACTTCGGGCAGTCCCCCGGTTTGTCGCTCGACACTTCGGGACACATCGGGCAGATGTAGTCTCCCGACGGCTTCGCCTGCGGGGAGGGCGAGCCGAGGCTCAACGAAACCAGCGGCCTGGGCGGCTCGGTTCCAAGAAATTTCGCCCGGCAATGTTCGCAGCAGAAATAGAAGGTTTTCCCGTCGCGTTCCGCCTTGATGCCGGTCGCTTCGTCTACTTCCATTCCACAGATCGGATCGCGGGCCATCGATTTGGTGTCCTCTCGCTTCATTCTACGTTCGTGAGGGAATGGGATCATCCGGACTTCTCGAATCGGCCGTCGATACCGGAGAAAACCGCTCCTGCCACGTCCCCCGGGGTGTGTTAACATCAAGGTACGAACCCGTTCAACACACCCGGCGGCCCGAAAGGCGCTCTGATGGACCACCCGCGGATCCCGTTCAACAAACCGTTCATCGCGGGAAAAGAGCTCTACTACATCGCGCAGGCGGTGACGTTCAACAACCTCGGCGGCGACGGCCACTTCACCCGGCAATGCACGCGGCTGCTCGAAGAGATGTTCGGCATCCACCGCGTGCAGCTCACGCCGTCGTGCACCGCCGCTCTCGAAATGGCGGCAATTCTCGCGAACCTCGGCCCCGGGGACGAAGCGATCCTGCCGTCGTTCACATTCGTTTCCACCGCGAACGCGATCGCAAGGCTCGGCGCGAAGCCGGTGTTTGTCGACGTCCGGCCCGACACCTTCAACCTCGACGAGAATCTGATCGAAGCCTCGATCACATCTCGAACGAAAGCCATCTTCGCCGTCCACTACGCCGGCATCGGCTGCGAGATGGAGCGGATCATGGCGATCGCGCGGAAGCATCACCTCATCGTCGTTGAAGACGCGGCGCAGGGGGTGAATTCGTTCTATGCCGGCCGCGCGCTCGGTTCCATCGGCCACCTCGGCTGCTACAGCTTCCACGAAACCAAGAATTACATCAGCGGTGAAGGGGGAGCGCTCTGCATCAACGTCCCCGAACTCGTCGAGCGCGCGGAGATCATCCGCGACAAGGGAACCAACCGACAGAAATTCTTCCGCGGCCTCGTCGACAAGTACACCTGGGTCGATATCGGATCGTCGTACGTCCCGAGCGAAATCGTCTCCGCGTTCCTGTACGGGCAGCTCGAGCTCATCAAGCCGATCTCGGAACGCCGCCGCGAGATCTACCAGGTCTATCGCCGCGGACTCAAACCGCTCGAAGCAGATGGACTCCTGCAGCTTCCCCATATTCCGGAAGACTGCACGAGCAATTACCACATGTTCTACATCCTCACAAAGGACGGCGAGACGCGGAACCGGCTGCTCGATCATCTCCGGGAGCGCGGCATCGGGGCGGTGTTTCACTACGTCCCGCTGCATTCCTCGCCGATGGGGAAACAGCTCGGCACGGGAGACCTCCATCTCCCCGTCACTGATTCCGTCAGCGCCCGCCTGCTCCGCCTGCCGTTCTTCTACACGATCACCGAAGAAGAGCAGGCGCAAGTGATCAACGAAGTGACGGAATTCCTCCGCCGCACCTGATTCGAACTCTAGGCGTTCCTATCAACCCTCTCCCCGCCGCGGGAGAGGAGAGAAACGTGGGGGCAGCTCAATCTTCCGTGAGGT
>JBFWWA010000051.1:0-13512 GCA_050246455.1 Planctomycetaceae bacterium | reverse complement strand
AAGCCGAATTTGAAATCGCGAGTCGCGTGTTGCAGCGGTACTGCGGGAGCTTCGACTTCCCAGGAAGCCGCAGTGTGCAAGGATGTGGTGATGCGTGAGTCATGATAAAGGGCGAATCGATCACGAAGCCTCGAAGAATCGCGCGTCACTGCCGCCTTCATTCGAGACTTCAACGCGCACCTGCGCGGCACAGCGCGGGCACCAGGTGACGAACGCATCGCCTGCAGCGTTCAGATACGCGCGGACGTACACCGAGCAGCATTTGAGGTGCACCCCGACATAGGGGCGCGGCGTCGGCGATGAGGGTTGTGAGTCGGGCACGCGCGAATTGCCTCGGCCAGGAGCCGCCCGATCCGGGCGCGATCTCGTGCAGCGAACCTGCCACTGGTGTTTTAGTCGGCAGGTCGAGCGAGATCAACTCCGCCCGGGCCTACTTCAAGAGATACGCGTTCGCGATCGAGATGCCGGAGAGCATCGAGCCGATGATTCCGAGGAAGCCCTGGTCGGTGCCGCACAGATACAGGTTATCGAGATGCGTCCGGCCGTTCACGAACTTTTCAGGGGCTCCGTAAACCGCCCCGTTGATGTGGCCGGTGAAGCGGCGGATGGTCTTCGGAGAGAAGACGTCGGTATCGACCACGTGCGGACGGAAGTCCGGGATGTATCGGAGCGCCGATTCGACGATCTTTCCGCACCAGTGCTCTTTCTCGGCGACGTACTTTTCTTCGGGTAGCGACATCCAGTAATCGGGTTCTGCGAGTGCGGTGATGCGAATGCGCCCTTCGTCGAGTGGCTGGTCGTACTCGAAATTATTCGGCGAGCAGATGATGCCGCTCCGCAGATCGATCGGCCCGTCGGGTCTCTCGTAATGAAAATCGGGGGAATCGTTATAGAAGGTGATTGTGTCGTGGTAGCCGAGCTCGGCCGGCTCTTTGTCGAGCGAGAAGATCGTTTCGACGAAGGAGATCTCGCCGGGGCGCGCCTTGGTGGCGTCATTCGGCGCGGTCGCACACAACCGCATCGTCTCCGCGGAGCCGGCGGAGGAAAGAACACTCTCGGCTTCGAGTGTTTCGCCGCTGTCGAGCGTCACGCCGACGACACGTTCGCCGTCGGTTTCGATCTTCGAAACACCGCTGCGCAGCCGGAGCTCGCCGCCGAGCGACCGGAAGCTGCGGACAAGATTCTTGAGGATTGGACGAACCCCCTCGTACGGGCGGCCGAATCCTTCGCAGTAGATGCTCTTGAACATGATCACGAACTGGTTGAAGTCCATGTCGTGCGGGGTGGCGCTGCCGTAGAACATCAGCGGGCAGAAGAGCATCTCGACGAGCATCGGCTCGGTAATGTATTCCGCAACGATCTTCCGTGCCGACTCGGGCTTCCGCTCGAGGTTCACATCGTCGTGCTCCTGAATCCGCAGGACGAGCTTTCGGAAGCGATCGATCTGACTCGGAAACGCGCGGCGGATCTCCTCTTCGAAGACGGCCAGCTCGTTCGTGAAGCGGAGCCGGCAACCGGGAAAGACAATGGCCGACCCCTTCTGCGGAACGAGCGCGAAGTCTTCCCAGCGGAGGCGAAGCTGCCGGAGCAGTTTGCTCAAGGGACCGGTCTTCGTGCCGGGCGCGGCGTAGTTCGTGACGGCATGGAGCCCGACGTCGTGATTGCGGTCGCGCAGCCGATAGAACGAATTGAGCCCGCCGATAGTCGTATGGCGTTCGAGAATGCAGACGGACTTCTCGAAATAGGCGAGCCTGATCCCCGCGGCCAGTCCCGAAAGCCCGGCGCCGATGATGATGGTGTCGTACTTCACGGGGATGCTGCGTGCCGCATCAGGCCGGGCTTCGGACGTCCCGAAGCAGCGGCATCAGGTAGCGGACTGTTCCACCCATCGTCGCCAGATGCGAATAGTCTTCTTCGGGAATCTGAACGCGGTAGAGCTTGCGGAGTTCCATGACGATGTCGAGGAAATCCATGCTGTCGAGCTCCATCTGCTCCCGGAACGGAACGTCGTCCTCCAGGTTCGACAGATCTTCATCGGGCGCGATTCGCGCCAGGATGTCGAGGATGACCTGTCTGATTTCTTCCGCACTCATTCCAAACTCCCGATGACAGCTCAATTCTGTCCGGCAGGGGTGGGGGGACGTTCCTCAGGCTTCGTACCGCTTGACGATGACGACGGAATTGATTCCGAGCATGCCGAAGGAGTTGTTCAGGATGTAGTTCACCCGCTCCAGCTGCCGCGGCTCATTGGCGACAATCTGCCGCAGTGCGCAGCGGGGATCGGGATTTTCGAGATTGATTGTAGCGTGTGCGATTCCGTCGTCAAACGAGGGGAGATTTCCCAGAAGTTCGAGCGCCCCGGCGGCTCCCATCGCATGGCCGATGAAGCTTTTCGTGTTATTGATGGCGGGTCGGGGGGAGTCTCCGAAAACCTCTCTCAGGGCGTCCACTTCCCCGATATCCCCCTGCTCCGTGGCCGTGGCGTGGCTGCTGACAATATCGATATCGGAAGGGAAAATGCCGGCCCTTTTGATGGCAAGCCGCATGCATTCCGCCTGCCTTTTGGCATCGGGGAGAACGAAGTCGGTCGCGTCGGAGTTCATCGCGTAGCCGACGATCTCGCCGTAGATTTTTGCGCCGCGCGCGAGGGCGTCCGGGAGGCGTTCGAGCATACAGAGCCCACCCCCCTCCGCAACGACAATGCCGCTCCGGTCCTGGTCGAAGGGCCGGCAGGCCTTGGTGGGATCGTCGTGTTTCGCGAGCGCCCCCTGACTTTGAAAGCTCGCGAAGATCCCGAAGGTATGAATGCTTTCCGAGACCCCTCCGCAGATCGCCTGATCGACCTCGTTGAGACGGAGCATCTGCACGCCGTGAATCAGCCCGGCATTTCCCGCGGCACAGGCGGCCCCAACGGTCAAATGTGGGCCTGTGATCCCCAGACTCAGCGTGACTTCGCCGGCGGGATTGTTCGCGACGGTCCGCGGGTTGTGATGATGCGACCAGACCGAGGTGTCGTACTGGAACTTGGAGATCTCGTAGATTTCGTTTTCGGTCTCGACGTTACCGTGCTCGGTGATGCCGATGAAAACACCGACGCGATCTTTGGCAGTCGCATCCCAATTGAGCTTTGAGTCGAGAAGAGCTTCATGCGCGCAATAAATGGCGAGCGAGCCGGCTCGAGTGCCGCGCCGCAGATCTTTCTTCTTCTGGTAGCGGAGAACGTCGGTATTGCAGACCCCCGCGAGAACTTCGCCGATGTAGCGCGTCTCGTACTGGACGACACCCGACTTCCCGGCGAGCAGGTTCGCGCGAAACTCGGCGAGATTACTGCCAAGCGGTGAAGCCAGACCGACCCCGGTAATGACGATGCGCTGATCGTCGGGCCGATTGCGGGGGGTGGAGTTTGCGTCCATGAATCGAAGCGGGGCGTTTGCAGGAATGTCTCTTGGCGCCTGCGGCGTTAATCCTTGCGGCGCAACACGATATGCACTGAAGGAACGTGCGGGAAACGATCGAGATTACCCGGTTTGACCGCCCCCTGCAAGCGATCGGGGTCGAGTGCCGTCGGAGTCCTTTTCCACAGCGATTCTCTGCGACGCAGAAAGAGATCGGGTCCGGATGTCAGGGGCTCGGCGAAATCGCATCCCTGCAAAAACCGCTCTTGCGTCAATTCGCGGTTTGAGCATAATCCCCGTTCCTGAAATCCTATCTCCGAGCATTCGCTCGACTTTTCTCCCAGAACAATCATTTCGATCCCCCACGGGAACTCGCGGATGTGGTGCCCGAGCTGCCAGGCGGACGTTGCCGCCGAGGTGACGGTCGACAATAAACGCGTGCGCAGCGCCACTTGTGGCAGCGAAGTTGCGATGTCGCCCAACATGCGCACCTCGGTCCGCACCCGGGAAGCTCGAGAACTCCTGGAACGCTGGGCGCACGACCGGGACGCGACCAACGATCCGATTCCCCCCGCTCATTTTCCCGATCCGGGAACACCGACAACCGCTGCCGAGAAACTGGCGGCGCTCAACCCGGCCGCGGCCGGTCCCGCCGCCGGCGAGAAACGCTCAAAGCCCAAGTTTCGAGTCGATCGCGCACACACGCCCCCTGCCGTGCCGGAACCGGCCGCCGAAACTGCCAGCCAGAAAGCCGAACAACACATTCTGAACGTACGAACGCGCGAACGGGCGATGACCGACAAGACCGCGTCGTTCCCGCCGGTCGAGCGATTCTCCGGTCCGCACGCATCGTTTCAACCGGAACCGCAACGCGCCGCACGCTCACCACGAATTCACCAACGGCATGAAACGCCGATGCCGGCACCCCACTTCAATGTGCAGTCGGTCATTCAGAACGAAGAGAAGCCTGCGACCAACTGGACATCGATTGCGGGTCAGCTCCTTGCTTACGGCGGCGTCGCCATGCTCACCGTCGGCAGCTCGCTCGTTCTCTGGGGCTACTTCGGCGGACCCGAAACCTACGCACCGACCGGCTGGCTCATCACCACTGCCGGCCAGATGCTCCTGTTCCTGGGAGTTGTGACTCTCGTCTCCGGCGGCATGGAACAGACGACCGACGAAGTTCGCCGCCGCATCGAATACCTCGGCGACCGCTTCGTCCGCTTCGAACAGGCGGCGCATCACCTGCGCGGCCCCTACGTCCCGCCGCAGCACTACGACGACCCGTCACTCGCGGACTATGAGGACGAGTCGATCTACGAAGAACAGCCCCGCAACCGCGGCCGCCGTCGCTGATCAGCGCACTTTGTGGCCGGACCTCGTGTGTTGTCGCCGGCCCCCGAGCGTTGTGGCCGGTCTCCCGACCGAGCCACAACAAGTCTGGCTGAAAGCTGATCGCTGAACGCTTTCCCGCTTACTTTTCGAGATCGACGCGGACGTTGTACGTCTTGAGCTCCGCGACCTGCGCGGTCTTCGCGGCGTCGGTGAGCGGATTCGCTTTGAGGTAGAGCTTCCAGAAGGGTGCAAAGCGCTTCTCCCCCGCGGAGTCCTTCTTTGCCATCTCGACGAGAACCGCGAGGTCGGTCACCTTGTTCTCCTGCAGCATCGTGTAGCGGAGCTCGGTCAGCCCGGCGAGCGGCGAGAGATCGGCGACGGCGTTCTTGCGCAGGTCAAGACGTTCGAGCCACTTGAGCCCCTTCACCGGCGAGATATCGCTGATCTCGTTGTGATCGACGTAGAGCGCTGCGAGCTTCTCGAGCCCGGCGACCGGAGAGATCGACTTGATCTTGTTCGTCGAGAGATACAGCGACGTCAGTTTCTTCAGCCCTTTGAGAGGCTCGATGTTCTCGATCTGATTCTTGTCGAGCTGGAGATACTGAAGTTTCTCGAGACCGGCGAGCGGCGTGACGTCGACGATCTTGTTCGATGCGAGGTCGAGCGTCTGCACGTTCTTGAGGCCGGCCAGCGGAGCTAGGTCGACGATTTCATTCTTCGCGAGCTCGATCGATGCGAGGTTCACGCACTTCTCGAGGCCGGCGAGGTTCGCAATCTTCTTCCCGGTCCCCATCAGGAAATAGAGGTTCTTGAGATCCTCTTCCTTCAGCTCTTCCTTCTCTCCCTTCTTGAGCCCGTCCCGAACGGCGGCGAGCAGGGCCTTATCAGGGAAAAGATCGGCTGCCTGCAATGAGGCAGACCCGGCCAGTAGGGCGAGAACGGTACAGAAGGCGATAGCCAGGGACGGTCGGCGGAGAACGCTCATCGACGAATCCTCGGGAAAAAGCGGATTGGGCGGGAAGTTCGGCCCAGAAGGCGGATTTCTTGCGTTGTCTCTCCAGTTTACCGGCGGAGAGACACCATCCACAAGCGTTTGCCTATGAGTCCAACTTTGGAAACGTCGCAGAAACGGGGAGGATTGTCGAATTTCCGGCCATCTTTGACCCGAATCCGCTCATCGCCGGCGGATCAGCAATGCCTGGTACCCGCCGTCGGCTGGCTGACCCGGGCGATACTCCCGTTCTTCGACGAGCTTCAGTTCGTCCCGCCAGGGCTCGTCGGTGATGACCGACCGTAGCAGTTGGGCGTTTTCTTCCGGCTCGATGCTGCAGGTGGAGTAGACGAGCCGGCCTCCCGGTTTCAGACGTTCGAGGGCCGCCCAGAGGAGCGTCGACTGCAACTCCGCCAGTTCAACCAGATCGTTCGGCGTCAGCCGCCAGCGCGCTTCGGGACGCTTCGCGAGAACTCCGGTGTTGGAGCAGGGGACGTCGATGAGGATGGCGTCGAACAGTTCCTTCGGAAGGTCGGAGCCGTCGGTCTCCGCCATCTTCCCTTTGATCATCGTGATGCCGAGGCGCTGTGCGTTCTCGTGAATGCGCGAGAGACGGTCGGGATCGACGTCGACCGCGAGAATCGTTCCCTCGTTGCGCATCAGTTCCGCGAGATGGGTCGTCTTCGTTCCCGGTGCGGCACAGAGATCGAGGGTGCTCTGTCCCGGCTCTGGCGCGAGAAGCTCGGCCGCCTGCATCGCAGTTTCATCCTGCACGACGAACAGCCCCTCTTCGAATCCCGGTAGCCGATCGATGCGCGCCGACTGTTTGAGCGCGACCGAAAGCGCATGATGACCGGCACTCGCTTCGACCCCCGCGTCCTTCAATTTGGCAAGAAGCTCGTCGCGTGTTGTGCGGAGGGAGTTGGCGCGGAGCGTCAACGTGGGGGGGGAATTGAACCAGAAGCCGAGTGCACAGAGCTCTTCGAACGAATACCGCTTGCTCCATCGATCGACGAGCCACTGAGGAAAGCTGAACGCCTGGGCGATGTATTTCGCCGGCTCCTCGACGGGGTCTGCAAAGCGATCCTCGGCAAGCTTGCGGTAACGTCCATCGGCGAGCGGAACGCAAGCCGGCCCCGGCTGATCGACAGATTCCTCGGTGAGTGATCGTCCAACGCTGCGGAGCACGCCGTTGAGGAAGCCGGTCCAGCCCCCTTTTCCGAGCCGGCGCGGAACTTCGACCGTCTCGTTGATGGCGGCATACTCCGGAATGGACGATGTGAAGACAAGCTGATACGCGCCGATCCGGAGCAGCGTCCACAGATTTTCTTCGATGTTCTGCCGGAGACGCGTTGTGCAGGGTGCGATGAGTGCATCGAGCGTCGACTCGCGCCGCACAATGCCGCTGACGAGTTCCATCGCGAGGCGGCGATCTTCGGAAGAGAGTGATGCCTTGTCCGCTTCCCGAGCAAGCGTATCGGCCACGAAGGCGCCGCTTCTCTGATACTCCGTCAGCACGTGGTAAACGACCTCGCGCGCCGCCATCTTTGGGCGCGATTCGCGGATTCGTTCCGTATCGCGGTTCGGGCGAGGCCGCATTGGAGTGCCGGGGCGGAGTCGTTCAGTCGGACGGGGACGGCGCTTCATGGAATAGGATGTAGGAATTAGGAGTTAGGAATTACGGGCGAGAGTATGACGGTACGATTGCGGAGTGGAACGGCTGCTTTTTTCCAGCGTTCAGACATTCGTCATCAGACATCAGTCATTTGCCGTGCAGATCGTCCGCAGATCCTCAAAGTAGTTCGGATACGTTTTCACGGTGCAGCCCGGATCGGCGATCTGGATTCCGGGACTTTTCAGTCCGACGAGGGCGAAGCTCATCGCCATGCGATGATCGTCATAGGTTTGAATTGTGGCGGGGCGCAAAGGGCCAGGATGTATTGTCAGCCCATCGTCCCGTTCGTCAACGGAGATTCCCAGCCGACGGAGTTCGGTTGCGACGGCGTGGATGCGGTCAGTTTCCTTGTGGCGGATATGGGCGACGTTCCGGATCGTGGTCGGCCCTTCCGCAAAAACAGCGACTGCCGCAAGGGTCTGGGCGGTATCGCTGATGGCATTCATGTCGACGTCGACACCGCGCAGGGGAGCATTCCTGGCAGAGAGGGTAATGGAATCGCTCTTCCACGACACGCGACAGCCCATTTTTTCGAGCACGCTCACGAACTCGACATCCCCCTGAAGCGCCTGCTTCGACAACCCGGTGACGGTGACTTCCCCTCCCGTGATCGCCGCCGCGGCGAAGAAGTAGCTCGCGGCCGACGCGTCGGGCTCGATGTCGTAGTCGCGCGCGTGGTACGTCTGAGGTTCAATGCGGTAGGAACCTGACGGATTTCCGGCGACGGTCGCTCCGAATGCACGCATGACGCCGATTGTCATTTCGACATACGGCTCTGAAACAAGCGTCCCTGTGCAGGAGAGCTCGACGGCATTCCGCGCGCACGGCGCCGCCATGAGAAGTGCGCTCAGGAACTGGCTCGAGAGGTTCGCGGCGATTTTCGCCGTTCCTCCAGAAAGGGGACAGCCGTGTACGGCGACCGGCGGAAAACCGGCTTGCTCCACACAGCTCACATTCGCACCGAGGGAATTGAGCGCGTCGACCAGATCGCCGATTGGCCGCTGCCGCATGCGGGCGTTTCCGTCGAGCTTGATGCTGCCGTCGCAGAGTGTCGCCAGGGCTGTCAGAAAGCGGATGCTGGTGCCGCTGTTCTCGAGCCACAACTCGGCGTTCCGCGCCGACGGCCTGCCTGCACATCCGGCGACTGTCGCCGTACAGATGCTGAGATCCTGTGTGACGGCAATTCCGAGCTGATTCAGGCTCTGGACCATGACCCGCGTGTCCTGGCTGTCGAGCACGCCACGCAGGGTGGACGTACCGTCGGCCAGTGCAGCGACGATGAAAGCGCGGTTGGTGAGACTTTTCGAGCCGGGAGGGCGGATGGTCCCGTGGACCGGGCCGGACGGTGCAATCAGGAGCGAATCAACCATATGTCGGAAGAGCTGCTTTCACTATTTGCTGCGTGAGGAATGACTTCAGCATAACGGAGAGGAGGGGGAAGGGAGAGGCGGCGGGGGAAATTGCTTCGCCGCCGTTTAGCCGGAATCCCGCCACTCCAGGGAAAAATTCGCGATGAAAACCCTTGGAGGGGTGTCTGCTGTAACGGCTTGCCCGGTTGTCCGTACGCCCCCGGAAAATTCTCCCCAAGCCACCCAGAGTTCGGAGAAGGTAAGGTTTCCGGCCATCCGATAAAACTTGCGGCCGCCCCGCCGTCGGTCGCACTCTCACTCCCGTCAGGGCCGTGCAGTGCCGCTGGGATCCCCCTGTAAAACGAGCCGCGACAACACCTTCGGACAACGAGACTGCCGGTATGCTCCCCCGCGTGAGCCTGCTCATCATCGCCAGCCTGCTTTTCGCCAGCGCCTGGACCTCGGACTCGCAGTTCCAGGACCAGCAAGCTGCAAAGCGAGCGCACGTAACGGTTCAATCGACTCATCCCGTCCGGCAGCGGTGGCTCGATCGCACAACGGATTACGGATTCGACCACGGGTCGATCGCGCGCCGATCGCACGACTTCCGAGGATGTTTCGACCCCTCGGCTCATGTCACCGAGGGCGTCCGGTCGCAGAACATCATCCGGACACCGACCAACAAGACGGAGTCGGACGAAATCCCGATGGATACGCTCTGGATGTTTGGCGATACCGACGTCACGCTTCCCCGCGATATCGTCGCAGGGACGTACCGCGCGGTGAACAACCGCGGGCAGGTGCGCATCATTGAGCTCAACGAAGAAAAGCTCGCCTATCACGGAATTCTTGCGGGCGCTCCGCGTCGCGATCTCTACGTCATGGATGACGAGAACGGACGCTGGTATTTCATCCGACAAGTGCCGACGCCGCGGATGGAGTTTGCTCGAAAACCGAAAAACTTGGACCGCGACCGGTCGCCTTCCCGGTCCGTTTCCGTCGCTTCGGTAATTGAAGCCGTGATGGGACAACTGATCGGGACGGCAGGAGCGCGAATGAGTGAGACGATTGCCCGCGCGGGGAACTGGGCCCGCGCGACGTGGCAGCAACTCACGACGGAATGGATCGCGCTCCTCCGTCAAACCCGATCGTGGAGTGAACTCGGGGTCGACTGGATTCACGCACCTTCCGACGACGCGAGTGATGCGTCCCGCATGGCAACTGGACCTGAACGGTCGTCACGCAACTGAGTGAGCGGGAGGCAGGATTTAGGATGTAGGGATAGGGGCCGGGGAAATCCCAAGCCGACGACTTGTCGTCGCTCTCCGCCAACTTTGGTCGACGGTTCAGTTCATCACCTCGCCGACTTCTGGATCAGTCGTCAGCGATCGGGCTTTTGAACTTCTGAGCCGTCGTCAACTCCTGGGGATACAGGTCTTCATCCTCGTTGGATGTCCCGACCTGCTGCACCAAACCCCTCTCAATTTGTGATTGCGTGCGGCAGGCCGAGTCGAAACGTCGGAAATTCGAGGGGGACTCTCCAGTCGGCTCGCAACTTCCGGTTGGAACAGCGTTTATTGAGACCGATTTCGCCGTCTCTCGGCGAACTTTCAATCGCGAACCGCGGCGGCGGCGCGTTCGCGAGTTCTGCCAGGAGTGAATAGTAGTCTCGGCGCGCGACCGGCTCGTCATCACTGACGAGTGTCACTCCGGATGCATGGAGTCCGTCCGCGCAGGCCACGACGACATCGGCCGCATCGTCGACGTGAATCAGATTCAGCCAGGCGTCGCCGCGTCCTTCGATCGGGTCACCTTTCCTCAACGATTCGATTCGTCGAAGCAGTCGACCCGGGCCGTAAATCCCGGCGAGGCGGAGTATCTGAATCGTCCGGGCATCACTTCCGGCGGAGGCGAAGCGATCGCGAAGCACATTCTCCGCTTCGAGCACGATCCGGCCGTTCTCCGCGACCGGTTCGCAGGGGGAATTCTCATCAACCCATTCGCCCCGGTCCTGCCCGTAGACGCTGGTGCTCGAAATTGAAATCCAACGTTGGAACCGGCCGTGCATTGCGTCGACGGCATTCGCGATGCCGTCAACGTAAACCGCGCGGCGTGAAGCGCCGCTGTGGCGATCGTAACTGACGGCGTAAAGGACCGTCTCGACCTCGGGAAGCGACTTCAATGACGAAACGTCGGTCACATCGGCGATGACCGGCTCAATTCCCTCGCGGCGAAACAGTTCCGCGCGATCGTGGGATCTTGTCGTTGCGAAAACAGGGTCGCCTGCCGCAATCCACTTGCGGGCCACGCGCAGACCAAAATAACCGCAGCCAAAGATCAATCGATTCATGTCGCCGTCACCTGCCCACCTCGTCCAGAAACTGCCGCGACATCTGCATTACGTAATTCTCGGCGCAGGCGTAGCCGATCACCCGGTATCCCTGTTCGCGAAGCCGGCATGCCTCATCAGCACTGTTCGCGGGGAAACCGGCCGCCACGTTGTGCGTCTTGCAGGCATTCAGAATGCGGTCGGCCGCTTCGAGAACCTTCGGATGCGACCGCTCGCCGGGAACCCCGAACGAGATCGCGAGATCCGCCGTGCCGACCCAGAGGACATCGAGCCCGGATGCAGCGATATCGTCGATGTGATCGAGCGCTTCGACGTCCTCAATGAGCGCGAGCAGCAGGATTTCTTCGTTCGCCGTTTGAAGATACTCCGCGGCCGGCACCGCTCCCCAGGCTGCCCCACGCCCCGGACCGTACCCGCGATTTCCCTGCGGAGGATAGAGCGCGGCGGCACGGAGCGCGCGGGCATCGTCCGCTGTTCGGCAATGCGGAATGAGAATTCCCTGCGCGCCGAGGTCCAGTGTGCGCATGATCGATTCCGGATCCCTCGCTCGGAGCGTGCGCACAACCGGCGAGGTTCCGCCGGCGAAACAGCCCTGCACCATCCGGTCGGTCGTCGAGGGATCCAGCGCACCGTGTTCTCCGTCGAGCAGCACGAAGTCAAAACCGGCGTAGCCGAGCAGCTCGCACAAGCCCGGCTCGGGTAGCCGCACCGAGCTGGAATAAATGGTGCCCCCTTCCAGCAGAGTTTTCTTCGCTTTGTTCTCGCGGACCCGCATGTGAATCATCTCACTTCCAAACGGTCGCTCAGCGGCGGGCGTTAATCGGCGGCGCCAATGCGATGGGACCGGCTGCAATGGATGCGACCCGCTCCGCAACTTCCCCCAGAACTTCGATTCGATCGGGAATGGAACGCTTGACCTGGACCTGCTGTTCCTGGAGCGCGACATCGAGCGATTGAATTCGTGCCGCGATCGTTTCCAGAAACGATGCAAGCTCGGCTGAAGTGAGGTCATGCCGCTGGAGCGATGATTCGTCTGCACTGCGGAAACGTTTCAACCGTGCGAGAGAATCCCCCTGCGTACGGTACAGTCGCCCGTCGTAAAAGGCCCGCCGAAGACGATTCGCGGAGTCGAACTGCAGCATCTCTGCATCGAAGTAGACTGAGAGTGATCCGTCGTCGCGAAACCCAGCAACAATCACGACCGGCTCGCCGCGAATGACGAACTCGACTCGGCGGCGCAGCGCAGTCGCTTCGCGCATCAGGTCTTCGCGGTCGGATTCGATTCGCGCCATTTCGCTTGCGGACTCAACGGGCAGTTTCGGCGTTGACTCATTCTGCGCAGGGGTTTCCTGCGCACAATCGATTAGTACCGGATTGGCCGTCGCGCCGCAAATCGGTCCGTGGGATACGCGTTTCCTGTATCTCAAGCCGTTGGCGGAGATGCGCCCTCGATCAGTTCAAAACGTCGCCGAGGCCCATATTGGAAACCTGGTCGTTGAGCGACGCCCAAAGCCAGTCTTCTCCGTTGAACTCGGCCGCAAAGAGCTGGTCGATGTCATTGTCATCGAAGACATTCGACGAATTGATTGCGGGCAGACCCCCGGTTCCGCTGCGGAGCCGGCTTACGCGTTCAGCGATCGACCGGGAGGAAATCCACTCCGCCTGAATGGCGAAGAGGTCCGCCTGATTCTCGTCATGCGAAGTGAATCCGCCGATGAGGATGTCGCCGTTGAAGTCGGGAATCGTCGTCGACTGGCCGATGAGTTCGTCCTGTCCGTCACCACCGATCAGAATATCGCGGCCGTCCGCTCCTCCGTGCAGGCTGTCGTTCCCTGTGCCGCCGAGAATGATGTCATTCCCACCACCGCCACGGAGCGAATCGTTCCCCCCGCCGCCGAAAATGTACGCCCCGATCGTGACATCGTCATGGACGATGACGGTGTCATTCCCCAGCTGGGCATCGATGTAGATGCCGCCGGTCGCCTCGTAGTAGCCGATGGCGATGCCGTCGATGACGACGCGAACCGTATTGTCGGGTCCGTCGAGCACTCGGATGTGATCGTTGCCGTCGGTGCCGACGATGACGACCGCCGTCTGGCCGGGTCGATTCGGATCACTTTCCACCGAAATGCGGTTGATGGCATCTTCTTCGTCGATGATGCTCGCAGAGACCTGCTGCTCGCCTAGTTCGTTCGCATTCTCGACGCTGGCGATCGAGACAATTACCTGGCGAGCGGGATCGTCCAGGTTGTTATCGATGCCCGTGATGAGGATCCCCGCACTCAGCTGGTCGGCGGGAATGACGATTGTCAGGGGCGCGTTGAAATCGACGTTTCGCGTGGCCGTGCCGGAATACGCGAGAGTGACGGTCACCGGCACGGGTGCTGTTTGGGAGAGAGTCGCGGTGACGGTCACCG